>CAXNNN010000013.1:0-20183 GCA_964203095.1 Verrucomicrobiaceae bacterium
AGCGCCGCATCTCGCCCGCTGTCGTTTTTTCGGCAGCGGGCTTTTGTTTATCCCACGGCTGACAGAGCAATCAAAACCTAGATTTGGAGTGGGTTCGACACACGATGCTCTGCTATTAGAGCATATTAAATAATAATGTGGAAACAAGACGACGCGTGTTATGATGTGATCATGGCCACACTTTCCCTTGATCTGCGTCAACGAATCGTCAGCGCGTATGACCAAGGTGAAGGCACCCAGGAACAGATCGGAGTCCTATCAAAGACAAAAAGATGAACAGGCGAAAACATCTCAAACATCGGAGCCTCTGAATCTTTTTGCCGCTCCACGTTTTTGCCAGCCAAACCGACTCACTCACTCACTCATGACATGACTACCCATTCTCGCCTCCTCGGCGGTCTTTACGGCTCACTGATTGGCGACGCTCTCGGCGTGCCGGTCGAGTTCAGTGCCCGCCCAGCACGCCAGGCTGATCCTGTCACCGGCATGAGAGCGCACGGTGTGCATAACCAGCCTGCGGGCACCTGGAGCGATGATGGATCGCTGCTACTTTGCACAGTCGAGAGCCTCGTTGAGACGAGATTTGATACCCAAGACATGGGAGAGCGCTTTTTGAGATGGTTTGACACCGGTCACTGGGCTGCCCATGGTCTAGTCTTCGACGTTGGCATCGCAACCCAGCAAGCACTTGACCGCATCAGTATGGGAACGCCTGCCCAAGACGCTGGCGGCAGTGACCTCTATGACAACGGCAACGGCTCTTTGATGCGCATCTTGCCCGTGGCGCTGGCTTCGTTGGAAGTGGGTTTGCTTGAGTTCTCGGACCGTCTTCGAAGCGCCTCGGCGATCACCCATGGGCATCTGCGTTCGCAAATGGCTTGTGTCTTTCATGGGCTGATCGTGCGTGAGTTAATGGCGGGTCAGTTGGCGCAGGTAGCGCTCACTCTCTCCCGCAGTTGCTTCCATAACTTATATGAACATAGCCGCGAGCTTTCCACCTTTCGCGATCTGCTAGAGGCTGACCTTGCCGCATGGCCCGAGTCTGAGGTGCGCTCAGGCGGCTACGTCATGGAAACCCTCACCGCTTCTCTCTGGTGCCTGCTGACGACCATCAGCTTCTCTGAGTGCGTGCTCAAGGCAGTGAATCTCGGCAGTGATACTGACACGACCGGCTGCGTGGCAGGTGGACTCGCTGGAGTGCATTACGGGATCGACGCCATTGGGAATGAGTGGCAACTGGCTTTGCCGCGACAGAGAGATCTTCAACAACTATTCGGACGTTTCATCGAAGCTGTGACCCCATGAAGCCTTCATCGACGGACTTATCATCTTCACTTCTCGGGTCATTGCTAGGCACCGCTGTTGGCGATGCCCTGGGACTGCCTGCGGAAGGAATGTCGAAAGCGAGGATTGCCAGCCGTTGGTCGGGAATCAGACATAGCCTCGTTTTTGGCAAAGGCATGCTCAGTGATGACACGGAGCACACGCTGATGGTGGCCTCGGCGGTGCTACGACGCCGCGATGATCCGACAGCGTTTCAGCGTGCTCTTGGGTGGAAGCTTCGCTGGTGGCTGCTCGCGCTGCCTGCGGGCGTGGGACTCAGCACGGCCAAAGCGATTGTTCGTCTGTGGATTGGATTCCCGGCCACACGACAACCGAAGCGAAGCAGGCTCCAACCTTGTTCTGGCCGATGATCCCGCTGCGAAACCTTTGCTTTCTCGTTATCGTGTTTATGCATGGTTTTCGGCGCTTGCTTCCGCCCTATTGACCTCAGCATTCCAGTTAATCTCAACCCACACACACATCATGTTCGGACTTCGATTCATCAAGATTGCTCCCACGACTCATGTCATTCAATACAGCGGCGGGAAGGTCGTGCGAGAGGGGACGGGGATTTCGTTCTTTTATTATTCGCCGACGACATCGCTGGTGGCGGTGCCGGTGGGCAGCACGGATGTGCCGTTTATCTTTGAGGAGCAGACGGGGGATTATCAGAGCGTGAGCTTGCAGGGGCAGGTCACGTTTCGAATCGCGGAACCGAAGAAGGTGGCGGGGCTGATGGACTTCACCTTGGAACCGAGCGGGAGCGGGTATGCGTCGGATGACCCGGAGAAGCTGCCGCAGCGCGTGATCAACCTCGTGCATGTGCTGGCGCGGGCCGAGATCGAGAAGTTGTCGTTGAAGCAAGCTCTTCGCGCCTCTGAGGCGCTGGTGACGGCGATTCGCGGCCAGCTTGGCACGTCGGTGGAGTTGGCAGCTTTGGGGTTGGAGGTGCTGGGCCTGTCGCTGCTGGCGATCAAGCCGACGCCGGAGACGGCGCGTGCTTTGGAGGCGGAAACACGTGAGCAACTGCTACGTGGTGCGGATGAGGCGATCTATGCGCGACGCAATGCAGCGGTGGAGCAGGAGCGCGGCATCAAGGAGAACGAGCTGAACACGGAGATCGCGGTGGAGAGCAAGAAGCGGCAGATCCGCGAAACGCAGATGGATGCGGAGAAGGCGGTGCAGGAGAAGCAAGCGCAACTGGAGCGTGCCCAGCTCGAAACGAACATAGGACTCGAAGACGAGCGCAAAAAGCTCGTCGCACTGGCGGCGGAGAATGCGAAGGCGGAGGCCGATGCGCGTGGTTACGGCATCGCGACGACGATGAAGGCGCTAGCGAGCGCGGATCCGAGCGTGCTGCAGGCACTGGCGACCTCGGGAATGAAGCCGGAGCAGCTCATTGCCTTTGCCTTCCAGGAACTCGCGAGCAAAGCGGACAAGATTGGCCAGCTCAATATCTCGCCGGATCTGCTGCGTGAGCTGCTGGACAAGCCTGCCCCGAGGAAATGAATCGGCTCACGGAAACGAAGATCGTCCTCGTCGTGCGCGCGACGCGGCTGGCGGACTTGAAGGCGAAGTTTGCCACCAAGTCACAGGCGCGGTTTTATGTGACCAATCTGGGTGGTAACTTCAGCGACTACGAACGCGAGGACGCAGCCTACCAGGAGGCGATCTCGAAGGCGCAGCATACGATGAGCGAGCTGGGCCGCGTGCAGGTGGTGCAGCGCGCGTTTTTGCCGAACTTCGTGTTTGGCGAGCAGGACATCGTGGTGGCGCTGGGCCAGGATGGCCTAGTGGCGAACACGTTGAAGTATCTGAACGGCCAGCCGCTGTTGGGTGTGAATCCAGACCCGAAACGCTGGGACGGACAACTGTTACCCTTTCATGTGGAGCATTTGGACAAAGTGATGCGCGAGGTCCTGCGTGGCGGTCGCCAGACGCATGAGGTGACGATGGCGGAAGCAAAACTGAACACGGGCCTGAGCCTCTGCGCCGTGAACGATTTGTTCATAGGCATGAAATCACACGGCTCTGCACGCTATCGAATCACCAGCGGTAAGGAGGCGGAGAATCATTCGTCTAGCGGTGTAATCGTATCGACCGGTCTCGGCTCCACAGGCTGGTTCAAGAGCCTGATGGCCGGTGCTACGGGCGTGGCGGTGGCATCTGGCTGTGCGGAGGCCTCACCACCTCGTGACACGAAGTTTCCATGGGAGTCGAACTATCTTTACTTCACCGTGCGCGAGCCGTTTTCGAGCAACACGACGGGCGCATCGCTCATTTTTGGCAAAGTCACGCCCCAACGGCCGCTGGTGCTCGAATCGCTGATGGGTGAAAACGGGGTGATCTTCAGCGACGGGATCGAGCATGACTTCCTGGAGTTCAATTCGGGCACCAAGGCCACGATTTCGATCTCCAAACGCAAAGGACGGTTGGTGGCGTGAGGTGCGCTAGATCGCAATGACCACCTTCCCGAAGTGCGCTCCACTCGCCATGTGGGCATAGGCCTCGCGTGCTTCATCCAATGCAAACACCCGGTCGATCACGGGATTGATCTTTGTGGTTTCCAGGAAGGTGATGAACTGCTCGAAGGCTTCGCGATGACCGACGTAAATGCCGTTCATGCGGGCGTTCTTTGACACCAAGGGAAAGAGCGATGTCGGGGCGGGATCGAAGCCGGTGAGCACGCCGATCTGGGCCACGTGGCCAGCGGCTGCGACACTGGCGAGGGACTTGCCCAAGGTGCCTGGTCCACCGACCTCCAACACGTGATCGACACCGCGTTGGTTCGTGAGCCGCAGCACTTCTTTTTCCCAGTCGGGCGTGGTCTTGTAATTGATCGTTTCACAGGCACCGAGCGCCTTGGCTTGCGCCAGCTTCTCATCGCTTGACGAAGTGACAATGACACGGCCACCCGCTGCGGTGGCGATTTGCAAACCCCACACCGACACACCTCCGGTGCCCAAGACGAGAACGGTGTCGCCGGGTTGGAACTCGCCACGCACCACCAGCGCATACCAAGCGGTGAGCCCTGCGCAGGGCAGGGTGGCGGCTTGCTCAAAGGAGTAGCCTTCGGGCAGGTGCACGAGTCCATGTTCAGGGAACACCAACTGCTCCCGTAGCACGCCATCCAAGGAACCACCGAGCGCGCACTGATGGTAACGCATGTCGAAGCGGCCGCTGATCCAGTCGCGAAAAAAGCTGCCTGCCACACGGTCGCCCACCTTGCAGCGCGTCACACCTTCGCCGACGGCGATGACTTCACCTGCCCCATCTGACAAGGGCACACGACCCGGCTGGAAGCGTTCGGGCATCGTTGCCACCAGTGTGTCGCGATAGTTCAGGCTGGCGGCTTTCATCTGCACCAACACTTCACCTGCACGGGGCAGGGGGCCGGATTGTTCCGTGAGTTCCAGGTATTGCCAGCCGGGCTGGCGGCCGAGTTGCCATTGTTTCATGTGTGGGGCTACGCTGTGACGGGCGTCGTCGGAGTCAAGCATGTGCTCCTTGGATAGTGCGGGGTGGATGAGTTCTGCTCGCCAAGCCAGGGTCTCTGGTTCTACTCTGTAGCGCGCCATGACTCGTCTTTCCACCATAGTGATCCTTGCCTCACTGCTTACGCACTGCACTGCGCGTCTTCCTGTGCCTGGTGAGCCGGTGAGTGCCGACGTTGACCAGCGCTGGGAGCGTCGCCAGCAGGATCAGGTGCAAGTAGCGCCGCCGCTTAGTGCTGAGCAACAGGTAGCCTTCGATGCGGGCTATGCGGCGGGGCATCGCGACGCTCGCCATGGCAAGCCTGCCGATGCCGATGGCCACGACGACTATCGCGACACACCGCTACGCTCGTATTTTTTCGATGGCTATGAGGCCGCGATTCATCAGGAATCTGGAACCAAAAATCAACAGTCAAGATGAGCACCATTGCCGTCCTCGGCACCCTCGACACCAAAGGCCACGAGCATGGCTACGTGGCAGACATCATCCGCCAGCGCGGGCATCAGCCCTTGATCATCGACACTGGCAGCAGCACGGCACCGCAGATCAAGCCGGACATCACTCGTGAAGAAGTTGCGCAAGCTGGGGGCGTTGATCTCGCAGGCATCCTCGCACGGCAAGATCGTGGTGAGGCGGTCACGGCGATGGCGAGAGCAGCCGCAGTCTTGCTCAGCAAGCTGGTCGGCGAAGGGCGAATCGACGGCGTGATCTCGCTCGGTGGTGGCGGTGGAACCGCAATCAGCACCACGGCGATGCGGGCGCTGCCTGTGGGCTTTCCCAAGGTGATGGTCAGCACGCTCGCTGCCGGCAATGTCGCACCTTACGTGGGCACGAAAGACATTGTCATGATTCCGAGCATTGTCGATGTCTCGGGGCTCAATCGTCTCTCTCGTGTGCTGCTGGCCCGCGCCGCCGGAGCCATCTGTGGCATGGTTGAATCGCAAGTGCCTGCCGCCCAAGACAAGCCCTTGATTGCAGCATCCATGTTCGGCAACACGACGACGTGCGTGAATGCCGCGAAGCAAATCCTAGAAGACGCTGGCTATGAAGTGCTCGTCTTTGCCGCCACCGGCACCGGTGGCAAGATCATGGAATCGCTGATCGAGAGCGGCATGATCAGCGCCGTGCTCGATATCACCACCACCGAGTGGGCCGATGAACTGGTTGGTGGTGTGCTTAATGCCGGACCCACGCGCCTGGACGCAGCAGGCAAAGCAGGTGTGCCTGCGATCGTGACGCCTGGCTGTCTGGACATGGTGAACTTTGGCGAGCCTGCCACGATCCCAGCGAAATTTGCCGGTCGCACTTTTTACCACCACAATCCGCAAGTCACCCTCATGCGCACCACGCCGGAGGAGTGCGCCGAGTTGGGCCGCATCCTCGCGGAGAAGGTCAATGCTTACACTGGGCCCGTGACCGTGCTGCTCCCGTTGAAAGCCATCAGTATCATCAGCGCACCAGGGCAGCCCTTCCATAATCTTGCAGCAGATGGAGCCTTGTTTGGTGCCATCAAAAAGCACCTGCGGCCCGGCATTCCTGTGCTGGAACTCGACTGCGAAATCAATGCGCCAGAGTTTTCGCAGGCGTGTGCCGAGACGTTGATCCAGATGCTAAGATAAAAAACATTGCGCAAAGTTACGCAATCTGTGCTAGACCCCATGCCGCAGTTTTCCGGCGCTTGTCTTGTTGAGTGATGTGCCGTCTAACCCCCTGCGGGTTTGTGTCACATTATGAGTCAGAAGTTGTTCTCCGAACTGGGGCTGTCCCCAGAACTGTTGAAAGCCGTCGAGAAGATGGGTTTCGAGTCCGCATCGCCAATCCAAAGCGAAGCCATCCCGCCGCTCATGGAAGGTCGGGACATGATCGGCCAGAGCCAGACTGGCTCCGGCAAAACCGCAGCCTTTGGTATTCCTGCTGTGGAGTGTGTCGATGCCACGCTGGCCGAGCCGCAGGTGCTCATCATGTGCCCCACGCGTGAGCTTGCCTCGCAGGTGGCGGAAGAAATTGCCAAGCTCGCCGCCTTCAAGCGTGGTGTGCGTGAACTGCCGATCTATGGCGGCGCTAGCTATGACCGTCAGTTCCGCGGCCTCAAGGCTGGCCCGCAGATCGTCATCGGCACCCCTGGTCGAGTCGTTGATCATCTGGGTAATGGTGCGCTCCGCCTGGACGCGGTGAAGATGGTGATTCTCGACGAAGCTGACCGCATGGTGGACATGGGCTTCAAGGAAGAGCTGGATCAGATTTTGCAGGCCGTGCCCGACACGCGCCAGACCGTGCTCTTCAGTGCGACGATCCCGATGCACATCCAGAAGATGATCGAGAAGTTCACGAAGGACCCCGTGCGCGTGCGCATCGAGTCCACGGTGGCGAACATCCCTTCGATTGAGCAGAGCTATGTTGAAGTCGATTATCGCTCCAAGACCGAAGTTCTGTGCCGCCTGCTGGACCTGCACGATGTGAAGTATGGCATCATCTTTGGCTTCACCAAGATTCAGGTCGATGAGTTGACCGACGCGCTCGTCGCCCGTGGCTACGCCGCCGACAAGCTGCATGGCGACATGACGCAGATGATGCGTGAACGTGTGATGAAGCGCTTCCGCGAGCACAAGATCGATTTGCTCGTCGCCACCGACGTGGCCGCACGTGGCTTGGACGTGGATGATCTCGAAATCGTCTTCAACTACGAGCTGCCTCATGATCCTGAGGACTATGTGCATCGCATTGGCCGCACCGGCCGTGCAGGCAAGAGTGGCAAGGCCATCACGCTGGTCAGCGGTCGCGAGTATGGCCGCTTGCAGCAGGTGTTCCGGTTCACCAAGAATCAGTTCCCTCGGGTCAAGGTGCCGAAGGTGGACGAACTGGAGCAGAAACATGCGAACCGCCTGGTCGAGTCTGTGCGCGGAACGCTGGAGAGCAAGGATTACAAGGCGCAGGATGAACTGGTGGATAGCCTCCTTGAGAATAGCACACCGACCGAAGTGATTTCTGCGCTGCTGCACATGCTGGCCGAAGAAAAGGTGCGTCCCGTGGAACGCATCAAGGAAGACAATGTGCGTCCTGAGTATGCCGAGCGCCCGCAGCGTGATTTCCGCGAGCCACGCGGTGGCTTCCATGAGCAACGGAGTGATCCTCGTGAGCAACAACAGCGCGGTGGTTTCAACGAGCAGCCACGCGCTCCGCGTGAACGTCGCGAGTTCAGCGGAGAAACCTCTCCTGTGAATGATCAAACTGGTGCCTGGATTCGCATCAATGTCGGTCGCAATGCCGGCGTGCTTCCTGGCGATGTGGTCGGCTGTGTAGCAGGCGAGAGCGGTCTGGATCGCAGCGTCATTGGTCGCATTGAAATCCTGCCGACTATCACCTTGGCGCAGGTTTCGGCGGAACACTTCGAGCAGATTTTGCAGGCCGTCGATGGCGCACGCCTGAAGAACCGTCGTGTCAGCGCTTCCCCTGGTCAGCCGCCACAGGCTCAGGCCGATCGTCGTCCGCCGCCCTTCCTTGGCGGTGGTTTCCGCGACGAAGGCAACCCAGCTGGTGGTGACAGAGGAAACTTCGCCGCCCCACCGCCCTTCCGGACTGGTCCACCTGCCGCAGGTGCCCGTCGTCCGTTTGGCTCGGGCTTCCGTCCACGTCCGGCGACGCCTCGTCCAGAGCGCGACTTTGAAGATTGATTAATCGCTGCGTTTTTCAGCGGCTCGCTGCTTCACGAAGATGAAGCGCGAGTCGAAGCTCCCACCGGCGTGCTTGCGGCAACAGGCTAGGCACGCGGTGGCGCGTTTGAAGGGCCGCACGCGGCGGACCACAGTGCTACATGACGGGCACTGATAGGCGTGAGGTCGCCGCATTTGTGACCGCGGCAGGGGTAGGCGATGATGCGCAGCCTCACCGGGAATGCCGAGGTCGGCGCAGGCTTGCTGCCACTCACGGCCATGCGGCTCAATACGACGGCGACCGGCCCGATGATACGCGACGAGGTGCGCGAGTTCATGCCGCATGGTGCGATCCACTTGGCCGTCGAAGGCTCGCAAGCGTGGGTTCAGTTCGATACGCCAGCTCGGATACTTGGCGTAGCCAGCGGTGCTGCGCAGCCGCGGGTTCCAGCAGACTTTGACGATGTCGGTGGCGCTTTCGATACCCAGGTTGAGCAGCAACTGGCGGCATTCGTGCTCGAGCTCATGCGCTGGGCCAGTGGGTAGTTCGGACTCTTCCTCTTGAGCCTCTTCCGTGTCTTCTGCCTGCATCAGTGGCTCGACTTGGACGAGGGGTACAGGGCTCAGAGCCAGAGGCTCTGGCTTGGCAAACTCAAAGCTTAGCTGTTCGACGAAGAAGTCGCGAATGGCGGAGGTGAGGCGCATGGGTCAGGCGGATTTCTTTCGCTTGGTGCTGATGCGATGCTCCTGGTCGCCCAGCGCGTAAATCATTTCGGGGGCGACGCTCTCCATCAGGAAGACGTTTGCGCCGATGGTGCTGTGATCGCCGATAAAGGTATCGCCACCGACGATGGTCGCGCCTGCATAAATCGTGACGTAATTGCCGATCGTTGGGTGGCGCTTCTTGCCCTTCAGGGCCTGGCCCGCTGCGAGAGATTTGGCGACCAATCCGACGCCTTGGTAAAGTTTCACGCGCTCGCCGATCTCGCAGGTCTCTCCGATGACGACGCCTGTGCCATGGTCGATGAAGAAATACGGGCCAATCTTGGCACCAGGGTGAATGTCGATGCCGGTGCGGCCATGCACCCATTCGGTCATCATGCGCGGCAGCAGTGGCACTTCAGCCTGATAGAGCAGATGGGCGATGCGCTGGATGGCGATGGCTTCCAGCCCTGGGTAGGCCAGGATGATTTCCTCAAAGCTCATGGCGGCCGGATCGCCGTCGAAGGCGGCTTGCAGGTCGGTTTTGAGCAGGGTGCGCACGTTGGGCAGTTGGCGCAGAAAATGGCAGACTTGCTCGTTGGCTTCGCTGGTGTTGTCGTGCGCGCCGTTGCCGTTCTTCAGCCGCAGACTGCGGCGAATCTCGATGCACAGACGCTGGCGCACGCTGGCGACCAGCTCGTTGGTCATCATCTCTAGCTCGTCAGAGGACAGCGCCTCCTCGGAGAAAAAGCCGGGGAACATGAGGTGAAGCAAGTCCTCGCAAAGGGAGGACACGGCACGCTTGGAGGGCAAGTTTCCGCAGTCGACGTGGTTGATCCCGCCGATCTCGCGGTAAGACGAGATGAGCGTGCGGACGATGTCCTCTTGATGGCAATCCATGTTTCATGATGGGGAGAACGCGCCATTTCGCAAATGCTCCGTGGGTCAGGATATTCCCTCGAAAAGCTTGCCAACACTTTTCTCCCGCTCACTGTCTGAATCGTCATGCAAGACCGCCGTTTTTCGCCCCTTCTGCTCATTACTATCGTCGTTGCCGCCGCTGGCATGGCCCTGGTTGGCTTTTTCTGGCTAGGTGGACCGGCCGCGCCCACTCCGTTGCCACAGCCCCCAGAACTGGTGGTGAAGAAGGCACCCAGCGCGACATCCAATTCGTCCAAGGCTGCATCAACAGGTTCGACTCAACCTTCTCCAGATGCAACGCCTGCCCTCATGACCGCCCCCATTGCGGCGAATGTGTCCGCTGAGCAGAAGGCGCGTCAGGACGCAGACATCAAGATTGGCACCCTGCTCGCTCAAAACCCAACGGTGGAAGGCGCTCGGGATAAGTTGCTGCTTCTATTCCCCTCGTTTACCCCCTTTGAGAAGATCGCGGCGGCCCCTCACATTGTGAATCTGACGGGCGATGAGCAACTCGCGACCGTGGTCGGCTTCCTGAAAAATCCGCTGACCCCTGCCGAGGCGCAGGAGACCTTCTTCAACGACATGCTGAATCGCGCACCGCAAACCGGCTGGCCAGTGCTTGTAGAAGTGATCGCGACGCCGAAGCATCCGCTCGCCGAGCGTGCCAAAGAGCTGCTCACAACCATCGTCGGGCAGGATCATGGCAACGACGTGTTCGGCTGGCAGCGTGGGCTGCGTGATCAATTGAAGGCCCAGGGAGCTCTTCCAGAAGACGCGCCGACGACCAAGACGACGGATGCTCCGCCTGCGCCTGTCCCGCAGCAGTGATCGTGGTTCAGTAATGGCTGGTTACTGCTTGTGACCAGAAGACTGGGGAAAAGCCTCGCAGACGTAGGCGTAATGGAAGGCTCTCATGCGTGCCGTCTTCCTCTTCGCTATCGCCCTGCTTCAAGCTGTTCAAGCCGAGGAATCGAAGCCTGCGGAACCGCTTCCGGTAGGCTCACAGCGCGAGCTTTTTGTGGATGACTACCTGATCGACAAGCTCAGTGGCAAGGCGGAGCAACGACTGCATCAGCCGCAGATCAAGGAGATCGTGATGACCCATGACATGCCGTGGGAGGGCAGCGGCAGCGGCTACCACAGCATCTTCCGCGATGGCGATCTCTACCGCATGTATTACAAGTCATGGCAGCTCACCGTGACGCCCGATGGCAAGGTGAACACCGGCGAGCATCCTCTCTTCTGCTGCTATGCAGAGAGCGATGATGGCGTCCACTGGCGCAAGCCAGAGCTGGGCCTGCATGAGTTCCGTGGATCGAAGGCCAACAACATTGTCATTCCCAATGGCAAGATGGGCAAGGTGAACCCCGATGGTGGCCATCCGGCTATCTTCAAGGATGACAATCCGGCCTCTGATATTGGGGCAAGATACAAAGCCATTGTGCGGTCGAACGCACCGAAGGGATTGCTCGCGCTGAAGTCGGCGGATGGTGTGCGCTGGTCACCAATGGCGGATGCGCCGGTGATCACGGATGGAGCTTTTGATTCGCAGAATCTTGCCTTCTGGGATGCACACAGCGGGGTGTATCGTGCCTATTGGCGCTACTTCACAGGTGGTGTGACCGATGAGAAAAACTGGAAGCCCGAAGGTGATCGTGCCATCCGCACGGCGACTTCCAAGGATTTCATCCACTGGGAAAATCAGCAGGACCTGCGCTATGTCGATTCCCCCAACGAGCAGCTCTATACGAATCAAGTGAAGCCCTATCACCGCGCGCCGCAGGTGCTAATTGGCTTCCCCACGCGCTATGTGGAACGCACTTGGTCGGAGTCAATGCGCCAACTGCCCGAGCGCGAGCATCGCGAATGGCGTGCGAAATCGAGCCAGCGCTATGGCACAGCGATCACTGAGGGGCTGTTCATGGCGAGCCGAGACGGCGTGACGTTCAAGCGCTGGAATGAACCCTTTCTACCGCCGGGCATTGAGCGCACAGGCTCCTGGAACTATGGTCATCAATACATCGCCTGGCATGTCGTGGAGACAAAGTCCAACCTGGAAGGCGCGCCCAACGAGCTGTCCTTTTACGCGACAGAAAGCTACTGGACGGGCAAGAGCAGTGCCTTGCGTCGCTACACCTTGCGGCTCGATGGTTTCGTCTCGATTCACGCTCCCAGAGCAGGCGGTGAATTGCTGACCAAACCACTCATCTTCAACGGGGCGCAACTCATGATGAACTTCGCCACCTCAGCAGCAGGCAGTGTCCAAGTAGAAGTTCAAGATGCCTCTGGCAAGGCGTTGCCCGGCTTTGCTCTTGCAGATTCAGAGCCGCAGTTTGGTGACTCGATCGAGCGTGCGGTGATCTGGAGCAAAGGCAGTGATGTCAGCTCGTTGGCAGGTCAGCCGGTACGCCTGCGCTTTGTGCTGAAGGATGCTCATCTCTACTCGATCAACTTTGCCGCCCGGAAGACACGCCCATGAAATATTTCCTGACCTTGCTGCTCTCTATCCGTGCTCTGCACGCGGCCGAGCCTCTCGACATCGGCTCACGCTGGGAGCTGTTTGTCGATGAATATCTCGTTGCGCAGAAGAGTGGCATTACCCACAAGCTGCATGATCCGATCAAGCGTGAGATCATCCTGACCACGGAAAAACCCTGGGAGGGCAAGACGTGCGCCTACTTCAGCGTGATTCAGGATGGGAAGAAGGTGCTCATGTATTATCGCGGATCGTCTGGCGGCTCGGATCATAGCGACGCGCAGGTGGCCTGCGTGGCGGAGAGCACCGACGGCATTCATTTCACCCGTCCGAAGCTCGGGCTGATTGAAGCCGGTGGTACCAAGGATAACAACGTCATCTGGCGTGGGGTCGAGGCGCACAACTTCTCACCCTTTCTTGATGCGAATCCCAGTACCAAGCCTGAGGAGCGCTACAAGGCGCTCGGCGGTGTGAAGCAGCCTGGCAAAAATTGGCATCAAGGCGAGACCCCTGGCGGCCTGTATGCCTTTGCTTCCGCCGATGGCGTTCACTGGAAGAAAAGGCAGGACACGCCCGTCATCACCAAAGGAGCGTTTGATTCGCAGAACCTCGCCTTCTTCGACATCACGCGCAGCCGCTACGTCTGCTTCAGCCGCATCTTCAGCAACAAGGTTCGCGCCGTGCAGAGTTGCACGTCAGATGACTTTTTCACCTGGAGCGATGGCGTCGCACACAAGTATGCGGAAGGTGTTCCCATGGAGCATTTCTACACCAGTGCGACAGTGCCATGCCCCACAGCCCCGCACTTGTTTCTCTCATTCCCCAAGCGTTTCATGACGGCGAGGAAGAAGGTCCCCGAGCATGAAGGCCCTGGTGTCAGTGACGCGGTGTTCATGTCGAGTCGCGATGGGGTGAACTGGGACCGCTCCTTTCTCGAAGCCTGGGTGCGCCCAGGGCCGGATATCAAAAACTGGACAGATCGCAATAACATGACCGCCAATGGTATCATCGTTACAGGCGAAGGCGAATGGTCACTCTACATCAGCGAACACTATCGACACGCTGATCATCGCATTCGTCGTCTCAGCGTTCGGAAGCAAGGATTCGCCTCTATGCATGCAGACGCCAAAGGCGGGGAGTTTACCACCAAGCCTCTCAAGTTCACCGGTAACAAGCTGCTCATCAATTACGCCACGTCCGCTGCTGGCAGTATTCAAATCGATGCCATGAATGAGGCTGGGACTGCGGTCGCCACGATGCCTGAACTTTACGGCGACGAGTTTGGAGCCCACGCCCTGGACGTCACCAAGCTCGTCGGCCAGACTATCCACCTTCGTGTGAAGATGAAGGATGCAGATCTGTATGCACTGCGGTTTGCGGACTGAGTTGCCCCGCTTGAAAACCTTTACCTAATCTTGAATCTATGAATCGATTTCAGCCGCTGTTCGCCCTCGCCCTCCTGCCGCTCCACCTTTTCGCAGCGGATCAAGCCGTGGTTCTGGAGACCAAGGTAATCAGCCAGCAGCTCGAGTTTTATCATGGCTGGTCAACGGTCGCTCGGCGTGCCAGCGGGGAACTCTGGGTAACTTGGTCGGGTGGACGTGAAGCCCATGTGTGCCCCTTCGGCCAGGTGCATGCCATGACCTCGCGTGACGACGGCAAGACCTGGACATGGCCGCGTGTGCTGCTCGATAGCGCCACGGATGATCGTGATTCCGGCGTCATCGAGACGGCCAAGGGAACCCTGTTGGTCACCACCTTCACCTCGCTCGCCTACGAACCCATGCTGGCCAAGGCGGAAGGTTTTGCCGAACTCACTGCCGGAGGATGGAAAACGAAAGGCATGACGCCTGAGCAGCTTGCCCACTGGCGGGCTGCACACGCACGCCTGACGGATGACGAGCGCAAAGCAGAGCTAGGCCAGTGGGTCATCCGCTCGACCGATGGCGGCAAAAGCTGGTCCCCTCAGCTGCCCACCATCGTCAACAGTCCACATGGTCCGATTCAGCTCAAAGACGGACGATTGCTGTATGCAGGCAAACAACTCTGGACCAAGGATCGACGGATTGGTGTGTGTGAATCCAAGGATGATGGGCTGACTTGGCAATGGCTGGCCGACATACCGACGCGCCAGGGCGACGATGCGGAGAACAGCTATCATGAACTCCACGCTGTCGAAGCGGCGGACGGCACGCTCATTGCCCAGATTCGCAATCACAATGAGACGAACAAAGGTTGGACTCTACAGACGGAGTCGCGCGACGGCGGCAAGTCGTGGAGTGAACCGCATCCCATCTGCTACGGGCTCCCATCGCATTTGCTTCGCCTGCGTGATGGTCGCCTCATTATGAGTTACGGACATCGTCGTGCAACTTTTGGCAATCAGGCCCGCATCAGCACCGACCATGGCAAGTCTTGGGGCGAAGCGATCATCCTGTCTGGCGATGGCAAGGGGGGCGACCTGGGTTATCCAAGCACGGTGGAGTTGGCTGATGGCACTCTGCTGACGGTTTGGTATGAAAGCATGAAGGAACCCAAGCTTGCTGTGCTGCGGCAGGCCAAATGGAAGCTGAACCCTTGAACTATCCGCCAAGATGAAACGCCTGCTCCTCTTCCTCTTGGCTCTAGGCCCTTCGCTCTGTGCGGACGAAGTCCTCCGCTTTGTCGCCATCGACAACGTCTGCGCATGGCCGAACCTCACGCTGTTGCCGGATGGCAGCATCAACACCACCATATTCGGCCAGCCGAGTCATGGCCAGATGGCGGGGGCTGCCGAGTGCTGGAACAGCAAGGATGGTCAGCTATGGAGCAAGGTCGGCATTCACGCGCCGAACGAGCTGAACACCAATCGCATGAATGTCGCGTGTGGGCTGGCGAAGAACGGCGACCTGCTCGTGCTCTGCTCCGGGTGGACCGATGTGAAGCAACCACAGCGGCCCAAGCAGCCTGCTTTTCGCGATGACATCCTCATGAATTGGGTGTGCCGCAGCAGCGATGGCGGCAAGACGTGGAATCAGATCAAGGCCTTCCTCGCGCCCGATGCAGGCTGGACGCACTACATACCGTTTGGCGACATCAAACAAGGGGAGGACGGCGCTCTTCATGTCTCCTGCTATGGCGGCGAGTTCACCGATCCGACGAAGAGCACCAAGACCAAGGGCTATCGCTCCTGGCATTTCCGCAGCGATGATGATGGCAAGACGTGGCAGCGCACGGGCATCATTGGACCCAAGAGCAACGAGACCACTTTGCTTCACCTCAGTGGCAAGCGCTGGCTGGCTGCCGCGCGCTCTGTCACGATGGAAACATATCTCTCCGAAGACGATGGTGTGACCTGGGGCTCCCCGCAGATCGTGACGGCCAAGAATGAGATCAATGGGCATCTGCTTCGGCTCAAGGATGGCCGCATCTTGCTCGCCTATGGCAACCGCATCAAGACCGGCGATCAATTGGGCGTCTTTGCCAAGTTCAGCAATGATGAAGGCAAGACCTGGGGTGAGCCCATCCGCATCGCGCACACCACCACCTGGGACTGCGGCTACCCGAGCACGATCCAGCGTGCCGATGGCAAGCTTGTTACCGCGTGGTATTCTGGGGCCTCTGAGTATCATGCACGCTACCATATGGGCGTTGCCATCTGGGATGCTCCCAAACCTTGAAACACATGCTAGAACACTCCGACCTTCTTCAGCTCAAGCGCTGGAACACACCCACCATCTACAACGGCTGGGAACAGATCACGAAATGCGATTCCGCCGCCGCTGCCTTCAACCTTGAGGAGACTCGAGATTTCATGCCGCAGACGGGCCCCATGGTCGGCTACGCCGTCACCGTGGTGATCGAGCCGAGCAACAAAGCGCATCGCGAGGCCAACCCGAACGCTGGCAGTGAATACCGCCGCTACATCGCCAGCATCCCCGGCCCGAAGATCGTTATCGTTCAGGATCTCGATAAGCCACGCGTCATCGGCTCCTTTTGGGGCGAGGTGAACAGCAATATCCACCGTGCCCTCGGCTGCGTCGGCACCATTACCGATGGCGCCATCCGAGACGTCGATGAAATGACCAACGCAGGCTTCAAAGCCCTCGCCCGTCGTCTCTGCGTCGGTCATGCCCATGTGCACCCCGTGCGCTGGGGCTGCGAGGTGGAAGTCTTTGGCCGCACCATCCGCCCTGGCGATCTCATCCATGCCGACAAGCACGGCTTCATGGCCATTCCGTCTGAGGACCTCCTAAAGCTCCTAGAAGCTTCGCGTTTCATGGACCGCAACGAATGCGAAACGGTCATCCCCGCCGCCCGCAGCGCCGCCGGACTTCCCACCGATCAGGTCATCGCCAATCTCGAAGCCTCCATCACCCAGTTCAGTGCCAACGTGAAAGCCAAATTCCGTCGCGATGGCGAGTGGTGACACCCCTTCTTCAATCCTCCATCTTCCATCTTCATGCCCACACTCCGCCCCTCCCGTATCCTCCGCGAACTCCGCAACGGCCAAAACAGCACCATCCTCAAGCTCAACATGGGCGATCCTCGCATCGTCGAACTCGCTGGGCTTGCGGGAGCCAGCGCTGTGTGGCTTTGCAACGAGCACGTGCCCAATGACTGGCTCAATATGGAGCACCAGATTCGCGCGGCCAAGCTGCACGACATGGACACGATCGTTCGCGTGAACAAGGGCGGCTACAGCGAGTATGTGAAGCCCTTTGAGTGCGACGCGACAGGCATCATGGTCCCGCACATCACCAGCGCGGATGAAGCACGCAACGTGGTCGATATGGTCCGCTGCCGTCCGCTCGGAAGTAAAGCGCTCGATGGCGGCAACATGGACGGGCTCTTCTGTCAGGTGCCGCTGGCCGACTATGCGCACCACTGCAATACCGAGAAGTTTGTCATTCTTCAGATCGAATCGCCTGAGGCGCTCGAGATCGTCGAGGAGATCGCTGCGGTGCCTGGCTATGACATGCTACTCTTTGGCGCTGGGGACTTCAGCCATCGCATCGGCAAGCTCGGTCAGGCCACGCATCCAGAAGTCGTCGCAGCGCGCAAACGTGTTCACGCCGCAGCGGTCAAGCATGGTAAGTATGTCGCCGTGGCTTCGCTCTTCGGGCAGAAAGATCAGCTCATCGAAGAAGACACCCGCATCTTCACGCTTGGGGCTGATGTCTTGGAACTCGGCGCTGCCTTCCACAAGCTCGTGAAGGACTTCGGCGGCGGAGCAGCGGCTCCCGTCAGCGACTCTGTTTATAAATCCCAGTAGGCCCGGTGCCCCACGCCCATGACCCACTTCTCCTGGCTAGATTACACCATCTTTGGCGGCTACCTCGCTGCGTCGGTGGGCGTGGGTTTGTTCTCGGCGCGTGGCGCTAAGTCGCTCGGTGATTACTTCCTCGCTGGGCGCGGCATGAACAGCGCGCTGGTCGCCATGTCCATCCTCGCCGCGTTGTTCTCCGGCATCAGTTACCTCGCGGGCCCGGCGGATGTTTACAAGAATGGGTTCGGCTTTGCCTATGCGGTTCTCGCGTTCTTCATCGCCACACCGTTCACGGCGATCTGGATGATGCCGAAATTTTACCAGTCGCGCTTCTTCACGGCGTATCAGTTTCTTGAGGAACGCTTCTCGCTGTCGGTGCGCTTGCTCGCTTCGGGCTTTTTCATCTTCCGCGTCGCGCTGTGGCTTGCGGCGGCGACGTATGCCCCGGCACTCGCCTTGGAAAAAGTCACTGGTCTGCCGCTGTGGATCACCATTCTTGCTTCCGGCACACTGACGACGCTCTACACCGCACTCGGCGGCATGAGAGCGGTGATCTGGACGGACGTGATGCAACTCATCGTGCTCTTTGGCGGGCAGCTCATGATCGTGCTCGTGGCGCTTGGCAAGATTCCCGGTGGCCTCGGTGGTGTTTGGGATACCGCACTGGCGGATGGGCGCATGGACCTCAGCCTTTCGTTCAGTGTATCGGAGCGCATCAATCTGTGGTCCGTGCTGTTGGCGGCGGCCTTCCTGCACCTCGTGCAGATGTCCACCGATCAGGTCTCGGTGCAGCGTTATCTGAGCGCAGGCAGCTTGAGGGAGGCGCAGCGCTCGTTGTGGATCAAGCTCTGGTTCATCCTGCCCGTGCTCGTGTTGTTCTATGGCACCGGCCTTGTGCTCTATGCCTTCTACAAGACGCACGGGGATCCGCTTGCCGCCGGTTTGATCGCCAAAGAGGACCAGATCCTGCCCTACTTCGTCGTCACCCAGCTTCCCGCCGGTCTTCCGGGCCTGCTCATCGCAGCGATCTACGCCGCCAGCATGTCCACCATCTCTGCGGGGCTGAACTCGCTCGCCTCGGCCACGGTCGTCGATTTCAAACAGCGGCTCTCCAAAGCACCCGAAGGCACACAGGCGCAGCAGGTTGGCAATGCTCGCTGGATCACTGTGGTCTATGGCATCATCGTCATGGCGCTTGCCTTTGCGGTGTCGGTCATGCCCGGCAATCTTGTGGAGTCGGTCAATACCATCATCGGCCTGATCGGCGGACCTTTGTTGGGATTGTTCTTCCTCGGGATGTTTACGCAACGCGCAAATACACGCGGCGCATTGATCGGCTGCTTCGTCGGCTTCGTGGCGCTGCTTAGCCTGCTGCTGTATCAAAACGGCGTCTTCACTGCCACGAAACCTGCCACCATGATTTCATTCATTTGGTTCAGCTTGTTCGGCTGCATCATCACCATGAGCGTTGGTCTGTTGTTCTCTAAACCAGCCGCGCAAAACCCGAATTGATTGGCATTGGTCCCGCAGCAGATGAGAGCTGTCCATCTTCTTGAAGCTTCGCCACAGCGGCCAGTGACTCATCCAACGCAGACAGCATCCCGGCGATCAGTTCATCTGTGTGCGGCCATGTCACATAAAGCTGGCTCGACATCAAGTAGCCGCGCTGGAGCATGTGACGAATCATGAGCACCTTCGCAGCGGGCTCAGCAAAGCCGAGCGATGGAGAGCAGGGCATGCCGCCGACTTTGAGCTGCAAGTTTGGATGACGTGCTGCGACCTCACGCAGACCTGCCTGCAAACCCTCGCCCAGACTCCACACATGTTGCTGCACGCCTTCACGCTGCATCTTGCCAATGCAGGCAAGCGAGGCCGCTGTGCCCACGCCATCCGTCCAGTAGCTGCTGGAAATGAAGCTATTGTTCGAGGCATCCATGACCTCATCTTTTCCGACGATGGCACCAGCGGGATAGCCATTCGACATCGCCTTCGCATACACGGCGAGGTCCGGCTCAATGCCGAGCACCGGTGCGGCTCCTGGGAAGCCGAAGCGCCAGCCACTCGTCACCTCATCCAGCACAAACACCGCACCCAAAGCGTGGCAGGCGGCGATCACGTTTGGCATGAAACCATCGTGCGGAAACTCGCTGCGCATCGGCTCCATCACGACGGCTGCCAACTTGCCATCGAGCTTCTGCATCGCGGCTTGGAACGACTCAAAATCATTGTAGCGAAATGGCACCGCCGTGCCCGCCAACTCGCGTGGCACGCCGAGCGGTTGGAGGCCCGGCAGGAGATGCCCGTCGAGCGCCGCATCATCGCCGAGGTTCGCCGCGAGATACCAATCGCTCCAGCCATGGTAGCCGCA
>CAXNNN010000014.1:0-19549 GCA_964203095.1 Verrucomicrobiaceae bacterium
GAACAGATGCAGAAGCTTCAAGAGCGCCTGAAACAGAACGCTGAAGCCCTGCGCCAAGCCCTCGCCAATGCACCAGAGTTCGGCTTCAAGGAGTGCGCTCAGTGCAAAGGCAATCGCGACAGCGATCAGCCCGGCGAAGGCGATCCGAAGCGCGGCAAAGGCGATGCCCAACTGACCGTGAAGAAGGACGAAACCAATTTGAACACGAAGCGCACCGAGGGCATGAACCCAAACATCGACCCTGAACGCGTCGCACCCGGTGATTTGTTGGGGATGCAAGATGGCAAGCATCGCGTGGACGAAACCACGAAGGCCAACGCGGACGGCGGCACGATCAACAGCAAGGGCGAAGGCGGCGCAGCGGTATGGAAGGAGAGTTTGCTGCCGAGCGAGCGCGAAGTGCTGAAACGGTATTTCAAATGACGAATGACGGAATGACCAATGCCGAAAGAAGTCCGAATGCCGAAATCCAACCAGCCTTATGATCTTGAGGAGCGAACCGCGAAGTTCGGCGAGATGGTCATCGACTTTGCCAAACTGGTGCAGGTGAACTCAGTCACGACACGGCTCATTTCTCAATTCGTGGGTGCGGGCACCAGCGTCGGTGCGAATTACTGCGAGGCTGATGACTCTGTTTCCAAAAAAGAGTTCCGCAACAAGATCGGCACCTGCAAAAAGGAAGCGTGGGAAGCCAAGTTTTTCACTCGGATGCTCGTCCGCGCTGTCCTTGAACTGCGCGACACGGCCAAACCCGTCTGGCAAGAAGCCAAAGAACTCCATCTCATCTTCGCAAAATCTTCCGAACCACCGAGTAACCCATTCGTCATTCGCGCTTCGACATTCCTTCGTCATTATTCATTCCGTTATTCGTCATTTTCGCCCCTCTCATGCTCTCCGACTCCGATCTCGCTTCTGCTTCCTCATCGCTCAAACATTTGCGCACCGCGGTCCAGTCCGTTCTCTTCGGACAGGCCGCGCTCATTGATCTGGTGATGACCGGCCTGCTGGCGCGTGGGCATCTTTTGCTCGAAGGCTTGCCAGGGCTGGGCAAGACGGAACTTGTCAAAGGTCTCGCAAAAGCACTCGGTCTCGACGCGAAGCGGGTGCAGTTCACGCCGGATTTGTTGCCGGGCGACATCACGGGCAACCCCATGCTGCAAGAGACGCCGCAGGGACGGACGTTTGTATTCCAGCCCGGGCCGGTGTTTGCGAATCTTTTGTTGGCCGACGAGATCAATCGTGCTTCGCCCAAAACGCAGTCCGCGCTGCTGGAGGCGATGCAGGAGCGGCGCGTGACGGTGATGGGCGAGTCGCACATGCTGCCTGATCCGTTCTTCGTCATCGCCACGCAGAACCCGATTGAGTTGGAGGGCACTTATCCACTGCCGGAAGCGCAGTTGGACCGGTTCCTGTTCAAGCTGGATGTGCGAGCGACCGATGCCGTCACGCTGGAACAGATCGTCTTGCAGCGCGAGATCGGCGTGGAGCCACAGGTGCAAAGCGTGATGGACCGCGATGGCCTCATCACTCTGCTGCAAACCGCGCGCAGTATTTTCATGCCGGTGCCGGTCGCGAATTTCATCGCACGACTAGTGCATGCAACACAGCCTGGTGAGGTGCATGCCACAGGCATCAAGTTCGGTGCCAGTCCGCGTGCCGCGCTTGCCTTGGCCGCAGGCGCAAAGGCAAAGGCGCTGATCGAAGGCCGACCGAATGCGAGCTACGAAGATGTGCGCGCGATTGCCGGTGCGGTGCTGCGGCATCGTTTGATTCTGGATTATGGGGCCAAGGTCGAGGGCCTCACCACGGACAGTGTGGTGCAGCGCTTGATTGAAGCGATCCCGGCGCAGCACAAGCCACTGCCAAGCACTCTGGCGGCGGCGAAGGTGTAATCCCTTTCCCCACTCGCGCATGAAATCACGTTTCTATTCGCTGCTAGCTTGTCTGCTCACGTTCAGTTCACACGCAGGCACCCCATTCAAAGTGCCGACTGACAATGCCACTGACATTCAAGTGCAGTGCTGGCTGCAACACTGCCCGCCGCTGGGCATGTTAGAGGTCAAAATCAAGGCGCTGAATCACAGCAAGGCACCGGCGGATTGGACGGCGACCAGCATGGATTCGACCTTTGGTGGCGGCAGCATGTCAGCACAGCTCGCCTTGGGTGCCGCGGCGGAGTCAGGCGTGGAGAAGACGTTATTGGTGCCTCTGGCTCCGGTGCTGGACATGGACCAGCGCTACTACAAGAACTTGAGCGTCGCCTTTAGCGGCAAAGGGGTGAACAGCATCGGCGCTGCGTTCCGATTGAACACGCCGACATGGTCATCGACCTCGCCAGCGGGAAAGCCCAATGACCGCGTGCCCATCTTTGCGACCAGCGAGACCTTCGGTCAGAAGTTCCCCGGTCTGCCCGGCATGGTGGAAGCAAGCGGCACGCAACTCTGTGCGAGCACCTTGGGTGATGCTGTGAACGCGCCTACCGACTGGCGTGGCTACTCCGGCTTGTCCCAGTGGTGGCTGACCGCGCTGGAGTGGGATGCGCAATCAGCGCAACAA
Source organism: Verrucomicrobiaceae bacterium (assembly GCA_964203095.1). GTDB lineage: Bacteria > Verrucomicrobiota > Verrucomicrobiia > Verrucomicrobiales > Verrucomicrobiaceae > JAEUHN01. The sequence goes on from CAXNNN010000014.1 coordinate 2,557, forward strand.
CGAGCCGCAACTCTGGACTGGGTGGCGCTGGGTGGTCGGCTGGTGATTTACAATGATCAGCCGGCACCTGTGCCCGATCCGTTTCGTGCTGACCAAGTGAAAGGCGATGCGCTGACTCATGGCCTGGGTCAGGTGCGTTTCCTGACGGGCGCAGAGGCAGTGCAGAAAGACGGCGCGAACTTCATCATTAAGGCTCAAACGGAGACGACTGAAAACTTGCTTGGGCAGATGCAGGAGAATGCATGGGGCTTGCCAGTGCTGGTAGGTGCCGTGCGTTTGCAGAGCGGGCTGATTTTTGGCTTCATCCTCATCTTCGCCCTCGTGGTCGGGCCGCTGAATTTGTTTGTCTTCGCCAGTGGCACAAATCGCCCGCGTTTGTTCTGGACCACGCCGCTCATTTCGCTGGCTGGCGCAGGCTTGCTAGGCGCGCTCATGATCGTGCAAGATGGCTTCGGCGGCACCGGCGCACGCACCACGCTGGCGGTGCTGGTGCCTCAGGATAATAAGATGGCGGTGATCCAGGAGCAGGTCGCGCGCACGGGCATTCTTTTGGGGGGCCGCTTCAGCAAGGTGGAGGGCATGTGGATGATGCCGGTGCCGGTCCCTGATAGTGCGCCTAGCAACGGGCCCCGGGGCCTTCGGATCAGGACCAGCATGGGAGGCGGCAATCGTGACCGCAGGTATTTGGAGAGCGAAACTGAGGCCTGGGGCGGCTGGTTCGCTAGCCGTTCGTTGCAAGCACACCTGCTGCAAGGTGTGAAGCTGAATCGCGGCGGTATCGCGTTCACGGCCGGAGAGAATCCAAGCATCGTCAGCAGCCTGAGCACGCCGTTGAAGACGCTGTATCTGCGAGACGACAAGGACAACTACTGGCTGGCTCAGAACGTCAACACCGGTGTGCGGACGCCATTGACAAAAGCGGCGGCCAAAGACTTCGTTGATTGGAAAACAAAGCAGTTCCGCAAGGCCTCAAGTCACCTCATGAACGAGCGCGCCACGCAGTTCCACAACCAAGCGAACGGCAACCAGTGGGTCTTCGCCGAAGTGGGTGAGCCGACGAAGCTCGCGACACCGACGCTGAATTCCATCGCCTGGCTGCATGATCGCGCCTTTGTCATTGGGCCTTACACGGTGAGCGAAGGGCAGAAAGCTGCGGCTGTAGAGCCTGCCAGCTCATCCTCGAACTAAACACTCCGCACTAAATACTTCCCTCCGCCCATGCCTCCGCCTTTACCCGAAACCCTCGTCAGCGTGCGCGATGTGCATCGCGTGTTCGACAACGTCCATGCCGTGCAAGGGCTGAGCTTTGACATTCAGCGCGGGCAGGTCGTCGGCTTCATCGGCGCGAATGGCGCGGGCAAGACCACGACCATGCGCATGATGGCCACGCTGGACACGCCGACCAGCGGCAGCATCCGCATCGCCAATGAAGATGTGGTGCAGCAGCCGGAGCACACGCGGCGGCTCGTCGGCTGGATGCCGGACCACTTTGGCACGTATGCGAACATGACCGTGTTCGAGTATCTAGACTTCTTTGCGCGTGCTTACGGCTTCAAGGGCGCGACCCGACGGCAGCGCGTGCAGGAAGTCATGGACTTCGCCGATCTCGGCCCGCTCGCTGACCGCATGATGAATGCGCTGAGCAAGGGCATGGGGCAGCGTTTGTGCTTTGGCCGCATGTTGCTTCCCGACCCAGAGTTCTTGATTCTCGATGAACCAGCCGCCGGTCTGGACCCGAAGGCGCGGATGGAATTCAAGAACCTCGTGCGCCTGCTTGCGCAGCGTGGGAAGACCTTGTTCATCAGCTCGCACATCCTCAGTGAACTGGGCGAGATGTGCGACACCATGCTGTTCATCGACAGCGGAAAGATCGTGCACCACGGCAGTGCGGAAAGTCTGCGGCGCGGCACGGATGCTCAAGCGGCGGAGGTCATGGTCGATGTGATTCTCGAAGGCACGGCCGAGGCGCTAGTCGAATGGGCGAGCATGAACCCTGGCTGGCGCTTGATCGAGCAACGCCGCGATGGTGCGCGCTTGGCGATGGTGGGCAAGGATGCCTCGCACCTCGCTGCCGGATTGAAGAAGATGATTCAGGATGGTCTGCCCGTGGTCGATTTCCATCGCGAAGAGCGCCGCCTGGAAGATGCCTTTGTCGAGATGCTGAAGGAGAAACAATCGTGATCACGCCCCCCGCAATCATTGTGAAGGAAGACTTCGCCGACTGGCTGAACCCCATGCTGGTGAAGGAGCTGCGCCAGGGCTTAAAGACGAAAGCTTTCGTTATCGTGTTCGTGCTCATGCAGGTCGCGCTGGTTATCCTGATGGGCTTCCGTTTGCTGGCCCAAAACGATCCGTTGGGCTACACCGCTGGCATGTTGGATGGCCTGCTGTGGACGGCCATCGGCGGTGCATTGCTCTTGCTCATGCCGCTGCGTGCGCTGACCGGGATCAGCGAGGAGGAAAAGGCCAACACGCTTCATCTGGTGCAGCTCACTCGACTCAGCTCCACGCGCATCGTGTGGGGAAAATGGATCGCCTTGGTCAGCCAGACGCTGCTGCTCAGTGTGGCCATCCTGCCGTATGCGGTGCTGCGCTACTTCTTCGGCGGCATCGACATCGTGGAGAACCTGTTAACCCTGGTGTCGATGATCGTGGGGTCGATGGCACTAACGGCTGCGTGCCTGGTGCTGTCCACTCACGCCCTGCCGACCCGAATTGTGCTGCTGGTGGGGGCGCTGCCCGCGTTTTTTCTCGCGACCTCGATCATCGGCTTCGGCATGGCTTCCGGCGGTATGTCGGGTGGCCCGCCCGTTCTGTCGATGATTCATGCGGTGGTCATGAGCACACTGTTCCTGCTCGCGCTGGCGGCCTCGCGCATCGCGCCTGCTGCTGAAAACCATGCGTTGATTATGCGGCTGCTGGCATTGGTCGCTGCCTTGATCGCAACCATTTCCGCCATGATTTCTGACGGCAACAACGACAGCGCATGGTTCGGTTTGCTGCTGCCCATGCTCTTCATCGCCGTGCTGCAAGCGTTGGTCGAACGCACGAGTGAAGTGCCCAGTGTGTATGCCGCCTTGGCCAAGCGCGGTGGCTTGAGCAATCTCGCGGGCCGTGTGCTGTATCCAGGCTGGGCGACAGGGATACTCTTCACCGCTTTGCTGGTGGGGCTGCTGGCGGTGGCTATGCAGTTCATGGAAGGAATACAATCGACGCTCGATTGGAAGGAGAATGCCTCTTTGGCGGGGTTGTTATTCGTCGCGCTCGTGTCGCCCGTGGTCCTGCTGCGCAACCTGCCGAAGATGCGCGGTTGGACCTATGTGTTTCTGCAAGTCGCCGCCCTGCTCCTGCTGGCCATGGGTGAGATGCTGGATGGCATCAGTTCCATCTCGGATGAAACGATTGCGGCGGTGATGGGCGTGCTGCCCACCTCCGCCTACCTTTGGTGCCTTGGTAACCAGGGCGAGAGCGGTGATTTCTGGAGCGCCATGATTGTGGGCGGCGGCATCGGCGCGGTGATCCTCGCGGTTATTCTTTTACGTGCTCTGCGCGAGTTTCGGCTCATCCGCGCCATGGAAGCCCAGGCCACTGCCTCTCACAATAAGGCATGAACGCCATCGCTGACATCGACTTGAAGGCGGTCCGCCAGCGCATGAAAAGCGTGGCGCAGGTTGTCCGGCTGCCTTTGCGCTCCGGGCAGTGGAGCGGGGTCAATGGCAGTGTGTTTGGCCAAGGCACAGGCAGCTCGCTGGACTTCCAGGATCAACGTCCCTATGTGCCCGGTGATGATCCGCGCCACATCAACTGGCAGGCCTACGCACGCAACGGCAGCTACACGATGAAGCTGTATCGCCAGGAGGTCAGCCCACGTGTCGATCTGCTGCTGGATGTGTCGCCGTCGATGTTTCTGAATGAGGCCAAAGCGCAACGCGTGTGGGAGCTGGCTTACTTCGCGGTCGAGAGTGCGTTGCAGCTTGGCGCTTCCTTGAAGGTGTATGCCGTGGGCCGCACCAGCCACGAGGTGCCGCTGGAGCATGTGCTGGGGGGAGCATGGTCGTTGACCGAGGATGGTGGGATGAATGAAGGCCCGCAGCTGGGTCTTGTGCCGTTGCGAGCCCGCGCATTGCGCGTGCTGATCTCGGATCTGCTGTTCCCTTCCGCACCGGAGCTTTTCACGACTCCACTCACGACGAATCGCGGACGCGGCATTTTGCTCGCGCCCTGCTGCGCGGCGGAAGCCGATCCTGACTGGGCGGGCAACATCGACTTTGAAGACGTAGAGACCGCGCATCACGAGAAACGCCGTGTGCCCACAGCCACTCGCGAGCGCTATTTGCTGGCCTATCGCCGCCACTTTGAGCTGTGGCGAGAGCCGTGTTTGAGGCAGGGCATCGCGATGGCGCGTGTGTCAGCAGAGGCAGACTTCGTGCAAGCGCTACGCGCCGAAGCAGCGAAAACCGGAGCCGTAGAGATGGTGTGAGATGATTCACTTCGCCAATCCTCTCGCCCTCTGGGCACTGCTCGCGCTGCCGGTGATCCTTGCGATTCACTGCTTGCATGAGCGTGCGCGGCGGCTGCGCGTGAGCACGCTGTTCCTGCTGGAGCGCGTGGCCCCGGAGAGTGCGAGTGGCGCACGCTTTGAGCGGTTGCGGAACTCACTGCCATTGTGGCTGCAACTGATCGCGGTAGCGCTGATCGCGTGGTTGCTGGCTGAACCTCGCTGGGTGCGGGCAGACTCGGTGCAAACGGTCGTCGTGGTCCTTGACAGCTCGGCCAGCATGTCGGCCTTCAAGGACGAAACGAAGACGGCGCTGAATCGCACGCTGAGACGTTGGACGCAGAACGCGGTGCAGACACAGTGGCAGGTCTTTGAGACGGATGCACGCAAGCCAACGCTTTACTCTGGCCCGCAGGTCGATGAAGCACTGACCGCGCTCGACCGCTGGCAGCCAATGAAAGGCACGCACAGCGCGGACGATGCGTTCATGATCGCGCGCAGCTTCGTGAATGACGTGCATGGCATTGTCATTTATGTCACCGATCATAAGGTCGAGGTGCCCTCCGACATAGCGTTGATCGCAGTCGGTGTGCCGAAGGACAACGCGGGCTTCTCCGGTATTGAGGTTAAGCTGGAGCAAGGGCGCATGAAATGGCGCGCGCTGGTCACGAATCATGGTGCCACAACGCAATCACGCACGTGGTGGATCGAGCACAAGCTGGCCACGCAGCCCACGAAGTCGAAGCTCGATCTGCAAGCCGGGCAGTCCTTGGCGATTCAGGGTGAGCTGCCATCGGAGGTCGAGCAAGCGACACTGCACCTAGACGGCGACCTGTTTCCGCTCGATGATCAGTTGCCGATGCAGAAGCCTGTGGAACGCGCGGTGCGTATCGACGTGCGAGTCGGTGGTGAATCGGGCGAGCTACTGAAGAAAATGATCGCAGCACTGCCGGGCGTGGTCTTCACCAAAGACCAGCCAGACATGACCTTGGCTGAGATCGGTACCGAGACGGGCACCGACGGGATCCTCATCGACGTGCCAGCTCCGAAGGATGCCAAGTTGGATGCCGCGATGGTCGTGGCGGAGACTCATGCGCTGACACGCGAGCTGAATTGGATGGGCTTGCTCACGCCGAAACCCTCCGGCATGACTTTGCTCGATAGCGACACGCCGCTGCTATGGAAAGGCGAGACCGCACTGGTCTTTCTGCGCCGCACTGCCACGGCGGACGGCAAGCCCGTGCAGCAATTGTTGCTGAACTGGGACTTGGCCCAGAGCAATGCGCATCGCTGGCCTGCGCTGCTCATTCTGTTGCAGCGTCACCTTGAAGCTCTGCGCGCTGGCTTGGATGGTGAACGCGCGGGTAACTACGAGCTGAATGAACGCATCGAGCTGCGCACGAAGTCGGGCTTGGAGATGTTGATGAACAACGTGTCCGAAGCATTTGTGGAGCGCGCGCCGGAGCGTGTCGGGTTCTTCGAGGTGAAACAGGGCGAGCAACGCTTGGTGCGGGGCGCGAGTCACTTCGCCGATGCGCGAGAAGCCAACCTGCGCGATTGCAGCAGCGCGGATACCACGGAGTCGCGTCGCACCGAAGCGGTGCTGCGCGAGATGGAAGCCGACCCGCTGAAGGCGCTGTGGGTCCTGCTGGTTTTGGGGTGTCTGGTGGGAGCTTGGGGGGCGGGGAAGAAGTGAATAATGATGAGTCTTTAGTGCTTAGTTTATGAATGCCAAACAACCAGCTCTGAAGCGTGAGGGTCAAACGCAACTAACCACCAAGCACTAAACACTTTTCGCCTTTCCTCCATGCGCATCCTAGCCCCTCACTGGCTTCTGATTCTACCCATGCTTGCGGCAGCGGGGTGGTTCTGGCCGCGACTGGGACTGTTTCGCCCGTGGCGAATCGCTTGCGTGGTGTGTGTGAACGCGTTGCTAATTCAGCCACAGATTCGCTACAAGAGCGATGGACTGGACTTGTGGGTGCTGGTGGATCGGTCGGATTCGGCGAAGGACGTGCTGAGCGCGAAGCTGCCGGAGTGGGAGCAGATCCTGGAGCACTCGAAGGGCGCGAAGGACCGGCTGCACTTCGTGGACTATGCGGCGGAGGCGGTGAAGCGTGGGGCGATCCTGGCCGCGGGCAGCACGGAGTTCAGCGGGCAACGCACGGCCACGCGCACTAGCACCGCGCTGGGCTATGCCTTGGCCCAGATGGAGGTGGGTCGCGCAGCGCGGTTGCTGGTGCTGACCGATGGCTTCAGCACGGAGCCGCTGGAGGGACTCGCTGACCGCTTACTCAAGCAGGAGGTCGCGCTCGACTATCGCTTGGCGAATGCCTCGCTGGCAGGCGATGTGCGGCTGTTGGCGCTAAGCTTGCCGCGTCGTGTCCTGCCGCGTGAGGCTTTCATGGTCGAGGTCGTGGCAGCGGCCGATGTCGATGCGTCGGTGCCGGTGGAGATCCTTCGCAATGGCCAATCCATGGGCCAACGAGAGGTGGTGCTGAAGCAAGGCATTGGGCGACTGCGCTTCGTGGATCGCCTAGTGACGCCGGGGGCGTATCGCTACGTGGCACGGCTCTTGCCTTCACATGACAGCCTGCCCGGCAACAACGTGGCCACGCAGTGGGTGGAGGTGCAGAGCGGGCCGCGCGTGCTGCTGGCGACGGCGTATCAGAATGACCCGATGGTTGAGGTGCTGCGCACGCAGGGGTTTGAAGTCGAGGTCGTTACGGACCTCGCAACGCTGAAGGTAGGAGCACTGAGCGCGGTCAAGGCCGTCGTCTTGAACAACGTGCCAGCGTATCGAGTGCCCAGCGAGTTCCTGAGCGCACTGAACTTCTTCGTCAATGAGCAGGGCGGTGGACTCGCGATGATCGGTGGCAAAACGAGCTTCGCGGCGGGTGGCTACTTTGGCTCGCCCGTGGAGCCGCTGCTGCCGGTGAGCATGGAGTTGAAGCAGGAGCACCGAAAGCTTGCGCTGGCGGTGGCGATTGTCATGGATCGGTCGGGCAGTATGGGCATGACCACGCCCAGCGGGCAGAAGAAGATGGAGTTGGCCAATGAAGGCGCAGCCCGTGCTATCGAACTGCTGGGCGACAGCGATCAGGTCAGTGTCATCGCCGTGGATAGCGCGGCGCATGTGATCGCGCCAATGACACCTGTAGGTCCGAACAAGGAAAAGCTAGTCAGCGTGACCCGACGCATCGCTGTCGCGGGCGGCGGTATCTTTGTTTATACGGGCCTGCGCAAGGCTTGGCAGGAGCTGCAAATGGCGCACGTGGGCCAGCGGCACGTCATTCTCTTTGCCGATGCGACTGATGCCGAAGAACCCGGCGAGTATGTTAAGCTGATCAAGGAGATGAAGAAGGAGAAGGTCAGCATCAGTGTGATCGGTATGGGCACGGAGCAGGATCAGGACGCAGAGTTCCTCAAGGACATCGCGCAGCGTGGCAACGGGCGCATCTTCTTCGACGAAGCGACGGAGTTGCCCGCGATCTTTGCGCAGGAAACGGTGGCCGTGGCGCGCTCGGCTTTTCTAGAGGAGCCCGTGTCGGTGCAAGGCACCGCCGGTTGGGTCGAACTGGCCAGCACTCCCATGAAATGGCTGGCGCAGGCCGATGGCTACAACCTGAGCTACCTGAAACCCGGCGCGACACAGGCTGCGGTGACCAATGATGAGTATGCCGCGCCGCTGCTTGCCTTTTGGCAACGCGGTGCCGGACACGTGGCGGCGGTGAGCTTTCCTTTGGGCGGCGATTTCTCGGCCAAGACCCGTGGGTGGCCGCAGTATGGCGACCTGGTGCAGAGCCTGACACGCTGGCTGATGGGTGAGGATGTGCCGCCAGGACTGGGCCTGCGCGTGGGCATGGATGGCAGCCGCTTGAATGCCGACCTGTTCTACGACGAGACGTGGAATGACCGTATCGCTACCTCGGTCCCGCAGTTGATCTTGGCCCAGGGAGCTGAAGGCAAGACGATGCCGCAGGCCTGGGAGCGCCTATCGCCCGGGCACTACCGGGCCAGTATCGACGTCGCGGGCGACCAGTGGTTGCGCGGGGCCGTGCGTGTTGGGAATGCGGCATTTCCGTTTGGTCCGATGAATGCGGCGACCAATCCCGAGTGGAGTTTCGACGCAGCGCGGGTGGCCGAGTTGAAGACGCTGAGCACCCGCACGGGCGGTAGCGAGCGCGTGGATCTGAGCGACGTCTGGCGCGCGGAAAGCCCTCTGGCTTGGCGTGGCATCGAGCCCTCGCTGCTCATTGCGCTGCTGCTCGCCCTGATTATTGAGGCATGGGTGACGCGCACGGGCGGATCGCGGGCCCGGAAAACACGCTGAAAGAGAACGGGGAATGTGCTTGCCACACTATGGGCAGCGATGGCAAGCTATGTGCTGTCATCCGTAGTGACTCCCGCGTCCATGTCGAACGTTCTCCCTCGCCCCTCTGGCAGCAGCCTCAAGCCAGTCATCATCATCATCGCTGCACTCTTGATCAGCGCTGCTGTGTTCTTTTTGTTCACCAAAAAGCGCCTCTCGCCGCGCTCGGAAGCGCCGGTGTTGGCTGCGACCGTGGCAGCACCCACGAAGCCGATGCTAACGCCTCCAGCGGAGCCTCCAGCTCCGCCCATGGTCCCGCCGCCTGCGCCGCCACCACCGCCACCGAAGCCCGCTGCGGCCTTTGGTTTCGCACGGCCCCTCGACCTGGGAACTCAAATTGCCCGCAGTCTGGCGATGGGTGAACTGAGTGATGTGGCAAAGATGGGCTCGTCCGATGAGGCATCGCAGGCCGCTGTGACAGCCGTTCTGGAGAAGATTTTCAAAGGCCTCGGCTACAAGGTGGGCACTGAGGATAGGGTGCTTGTGCTGGGCCAGATCGGCGATGCGACACGATTGTCGATCCCGCTGATCAAGCCAGGTGAGACAGAGGCGACGGTTAGCCTGCAAGTGGATGCAACGCGCGATCCTAAGACGGGATGGAAGGTCGCGCAGTTCCGTCTGCCGAAGGAATTGCAGAGCGCGCTGGCGGCAATGAAGCTGGCCATTGATCCCAATGCCCCAGCCGGTGCAGCGCCTGCTAAGCCATCAATGTTCACTATTGATGACTCTCCCGATGCGCTCGGCACGGCTAGTGAGTTCGTGTCTGCCTTGCTCAAGCAGGATTTCAATGCAGCCCGCAAGTTCATCGACGAAGCCAAGGTGCCCGCTGAGAAGCTGGCTGGGCTGTGCATCGTGTTTGAAGAAGGCGAGTATGCGCTCAAGCCCGCCAAGCCCCTGGTCATGACCGTGGCCAGCCCGACAGTCTCCTGGGTCATCGCGCAAATTCAGTCCGAGAAGCTTCAGGAGCAGACAGAGTTCGGCGTGGAAATGCAGCGCCCGGCGGCGGATAAGCCCTGGACCATTGTGGGGCTGAATCTGTCCGATTTGCTCAACTCTTTCAGCAAGGCTGCTGGCAAGATGGGCGTGCCTTACACACCGATCGTCAACAACCCAAGGGGCGGCGAGTCGTTGGCGCTCTACTTTGAATACGACAAGGCCAACTTGCATCCGCGCGCCGAGAAGCAATTGAACATCGTGGCCAGCCTGCTGAAAGCCAACAGTTCACGCAAGCTGCGTATCACTGGGCATACGGATGCGAGAGGCGCTGACGACTACAACGTGCAACTCTCCCGCGCGCGCGCCACCGAGGTGAAATCCAAGCTGGGCGCTCTGGGGGTTTCCCCTGATCAGGTGGTCACCGAAGGCATGGGCAAAGCCGCCCCGCTGAGCCCGAATACGAAGGCCGACGGCAGCGACGATCCTGAAGGCCGCTCGCGCAACCGCCGTGCGGAGATCTTCTTGGATTTCTGAGTCTCACAGTGGATTCAGCCACACGTAGGGTGAGTCCCGCACGCCTACTTGCGTTGGAGTGTGGGTGATCAATTCCAACTGGTTTACCCAGTCCTTGATGGCCAGTTCAGCGAAGCCTAGCGGCTGATAGCTGCCAGCGCTGACGATGGTGCTGCGGTCATGCTCGCTGTCGGTGAACTGATACACCAATTCGTTTGTGCCAGTGAGCTTGACTTTGCCTTCGATGGCGGTGGTGCCTTTCACAAACGGTCCGATGATCATGTCGAGCCGACCGATGAAAGACGCCGTGACCGTCTTGCCGACGTTGCCTGCGCCATTGGTCTTATTGAAGCCGACTAGCGCGAGGTGCAGTTTGACGGTGCCGGGTCCGCGCTGAGGCACCAACTGATATCGAGGACTGTTAGCAAAGGCGTGGGTGAACTCTGCCTGCATCATCGCCGCGACCTCCTGGACAGCTCGCTTCAAGCCCCGGCTCTCCTGTCAGGAGGCAAGCTGCGCGGCTGGGGGTTGCAGCTAGCGCAGTTTCACGGGGGCAATCCAAAGCCGAGTGCGGGCGCGTTCCCACTGCTGCGTTTTGGCCGACGTGGTGCACCAGGATTAGTGTCACGGGCCACTACCGGCTGTATCGGTCACCACGGCGTTGTTGCGCTCGATGAAGCTGGTGACAGGCGCTCGTTTGGCTTTCAGAAACTTCTTGGTGCTCGCGCAAGAGGTGGTGTGCAGCAGCATCAACAGGGCTGCTGCCATGCGAAGAAGGAGGACGATGCGCGCCGTTTTCATCAGCGAACTGCATCAGACCAAGCTTGGCCAGTTTAGCAACCTCAAGGACTGACGCGCGCTTGATGCCGCGTCCAATCCCGCCTAGCATCCGTGCTCGTTATGCCACGCTACATTGTCACCATCGGCCTCGAAGTCCACGCACAGCTCAACACGCAGAGCAAGATGTTCTGCACCTGTGCTGTGGGCTACGGAGCGGAGCCGAACACCCAGACTTGCCCCGTGTGCCTGGGGCTGCCTGGGGCGCTGCCAGTGCTGAATCTGGGGGCGATTGAGAAGACGATCCTCACCGGCCTCATGTTGGGCTGTCGCACGCCGGAGATCTCGAAGTGGGATCGCAAAAACTACTTTTACCCGGACATGCCGAAGAACTACCAGACCACGCAGATGGATCTGCCGTTGTGCCTGGGCGGCGGCGTGCCGCTGTATGATTTCGCGTATCCAAAAGACGCGCAGAAGAGCATCGCCAAACCCGGTAAGGTGATCGGTCTGACGCGCATCCATTTGGAAGAGGACGTGGGCAAGAGCACGCACCATGACAAGTTCACCACGCTGGACTTCAACCGCGCAGGTACGCCGCTGATGGAAATCGTGGGCGAGCCAGAGCTGGAGTCGGCTGAGGAAGTCGTCGCCTACCTCGGCAGCCTTCGCCAAATCTTGATCTATGGCGGTGTGAGCGATGCCGACATGGAGAAGGGCCAGATGCGCGCGGACGTGAACATCAGCGTGCGCCCCGAAGGGCAGAAGGAACTGGGCGTGAAGATCGAGCTGAAGAACATTAACTCGATGAGCGCCATCCGCCGAGCCATCAAGGCTGAGACCGAGCGCCAGATTGATTGCCTGACGCGCGGCGAGCCGCTGATCCAGAGCACGCGTCGCTGGAACGATGACACGGGTGAAACCGAGCTGATGCGCACCAAGGAAGACGCGCATGACTATCGTTACTTCCCGTGCCCCGACCTGATCCCGGTGAAGACCGCGCCGATCATTGAGCGCGTGAAGCCGCTGGTGCCTGAGCTGCCGCATGAGAAGTGTGCGCGCTTTGAGAAGGATTTCGGCCTGACCGCCTACGACGCGAATGTGCTGGCCAGCGATCAAGCGCTCGCTGCTTACTTTGAAAGCGCTGTCAAAGCCGCGCCGAACGCGCCCGCGAAAAAGATCGCGAACTGGATCATCAATGAGCTGCTTGGCCGCCTTAACGAAGCAGGGCAGGGGATCGCCGAATGCACGCTGGCTCCTGCTGCGATTGGCGAACTCGTGGCTCTTATTGAAGCAGGCATAATTAGCAATAACCAGGGCAAGGAAGTCTTTGGCGAGTTGTTCGCGAACGGTGGCAGGCCTGCCGAAGTCGTGAAGGCCAAGGGCTTCGAGCAGGTCAGCGACACGGGTGCGCTGGAAGCCATCGTCGATCAAATCATCGCCGGAGCCGCCGAGAAGGTCGCCGAAGTCAAAGCAGGCAACGAGAAGGCGCTGAACTGGTTCACCGGGCAGGCTATGAAGCTCAGCGGCGGCAAGGCGAATCCGAAGCTCGTGACCGATATTGTGCGGAAGAAAGTGCTGGGGTGAGCCTGGGAACGTCGCTCTCTCGGACGGTAGTCTTTGGGGCAAGGATCTAGCTTGGACCCGCACGGGGACGGCGGCCCCCTTGAAGGAACTTCATTGCCACAAGACCGTCGTTGACCGGTGGACGTATGGTTCCTACACTCAACCAGTATGCGCACGAATAATCCTGCTCTCAACGAACGTGTCTTCGACCAAGCCGGCCATGCGACCGGTGCTGGGGCGATGACGGTCAATGGCACGGTCACCAAGACCGGCTTCCTCACTCTGCTCCTGGTCGCCGCTGGCGCTTGGAGCTGGAGTCAGATCACTGGCAACACCGCGCCTGCCTGGTTTGGTTCAGCCCTGAAGTTTGGCTGGATCCTACCGTTGATCACGGCGTTGGTGATTAGCTTTGTGCCGCGCACGGCTCCCTGGCTTTCGCCCGTGTATGCCGTGACGAAGGGCGTCATTCTGGGGATCATTTCCGCCTACTTTGAGAACCTCTACAACGGTATCGTCTTCACCTCGGTGCTGCTGACTTTGGGCGTCCTCTTTGCCCTGTTGGGGGCTTATCTGACGGGGGTGATTCGCGCTACGCCAATGTTCCGTAAGATCGTGATTGGGGCGACGCTGGGCATCTTTATCTTTTATCTCGCTAGCTTCGTGCTCGGCCTTTTTGGCATCCAGATCCCGGGTCTGTTTGGAAATGGATTGATGGGCATTGGCTTCTCGCTTTTTGTCGTGGTGATCGCCGCGATGAATCTGGTGCTGGACTTCGATTTCATCGAGCAAGGCGCGGCTGCCCGGGCACCGAGATACATGGAGTGGTATGGTGCCTTTGGCCTGCTGGTGACATTAGTCTGGCTGTATTTGGAAATCCTGCGCTTGCTGGCCAAGCTGCGTGGTCGTGACTAACACCTACCCTGTTCTTCGCGGCGCGGTGCGTTCACCGCGCCGCTTTTTTTGTTGCCTTCTATGCCCGCCCTTCTGCCTCGACATCGAGCCCATGACTATGCTGCGCTGATGGCAGCTTGGCAGCGGGTGGCTCAGCAGGCGAGTTTGCAAACCACGGTCCTTGGCCACGCGGAAGAGTTGGAGGTCATGGCTTTTGAGTCGGCGGCATGTGCACCGGAGCAGGCACCGATTTATCTGTCGGCTGGTGAGCATGGGGATGAGGTGGCGGGGGCCTGGGGACTGCTCCAGTGGGCACAGGCGAACATTGCGCTGCTGAAGCGCGAGGCCTTCACCCTGAGTCCATGTATGAACCCGAAAGGGCTGGTGCTCAACACGCGGGCGGATCATCGTGGGCAGGACCTGAACCGGCGGTTTCACATCACCCGCGATCCACTGATTAGTGCGTGGCAGAAGTTCATCAAGGCGCTGCCACCGCGCCTGTCGCTGTGCTTGCACGAGGACTATGACGGCCAGGGCTGCTATGTCTATGAGCTGAGCCATGGCCGGAAGGTTTTATGTGCGCCCGTGTTGGCTCAGGTGGAGTCCGTTCTGCCGCATGATCCGCGCCGCGACATCGACGGGCAGCAGGCGAGCAGGGGCATTATTCGGCGCACACTGCTGCCGCCGAAGTTTAATGGCCCAGAAGCTATCGTGCTTTACAAACTCGGCTGCCCGGTCACGCTCACCTTTGAAACGCCGTCCGAGTTTTCCCTGGACGATAGGATCGCTGCACAACGCACTTTTATTGACGCCTCACTTGAGCATCTCGCGGACATTCCTGCTTAGCTTGGCGCTTGGTTTCCTCGCTTCATGTTCTTCGTTCAAGAAGGAGCGTCCCACACTGTATCGCGATGTTTGGACGAGTTACGACAGCAAGCAAATGCCGTGGAAGGAATGGCCAGTGGCCAAGGGCACCAAGCTGAAGACGGTGGTGATCGCGGTGCATGGCTTGAGCGGTGCTTCGTCGGATTTCTGGTTGCTGGGAGAGTGCTTGCCGCCGCTGGGTTGCACCGTCTATGCCTATGACTTGCGCGGCCAAGGCAAGGACCCGGACAAAGCGATGCGTGGTGATATTCTGAATGCAGACCGCTGGCTGCGTGATTTGGTTACGTTTCACAAGCTGGTGCGCGAGCGGCACCCAAACACGCCCATCGTCTGGTATGGCGAGAGCCTTGGTTCTTTGATCGCGCTGCACGCGGCCGCGCGGGAACGACGCGGCGCACCCGATGCTTTGATCCTGGCCTCACCCGTGGCGGGGCTGCGGTTCCATACGAGCGAGCTGGAGCGCTTTCTCATCCGCACCACGTCGTTCGCGCTGCCGAGCATTCGCGTGAAGCTGGGCGATCTCGCAGGGCTCGACGAGAGCAAGCTGCGCGTGACGTCGCAGACCACACATGGCACGCAGATGCAGAAGACGCCGCATCACGTGGAGAGCTTCACCCTGCGCCTGCTGCGCGAGGTGGATGGTATGATCCAGCAGAACGAACGTGCAGCCCGTCGCCTGGACATTCCGGTGCTCATGCTGGCCACGCCGCATGACATCATCGCCACCCCCGATCAGGTGCAGGCGCTGTTCAAACAAATCGGCAGCAAGGACAAGCGCCTGAACTGGTATTCGCGTAGCTACCACCTGCTGCTGCATGACGTGCAGCACGAAAAGGTCATGACCGATGTGGAGCGCTGGCTAAACAAACAATCGCATGAGCTACGAAAAACTGACCGCCGCCGCACGGACGCTGAGTGAGGCCCTTCGCCCGCTGACTTTCAGCGAGCCAGTGACGCATGTGTATAACCCGCTGGACTACGCGTGGGCCGCCCAGGATCAGTATTTGAAGAGGTTCGGCAGCAAGCGGAAACGCGTGGTTCTGCTCGGCATGAATCCCGGCCCCTGGGGAATGGCGCAGACGGGGGTACCATTCGGCGAGATCGCGGCGGTGCGTGATTGGATGGGCATTTCCGCCAAGGTGGACAAGCCCGCGAACGAGCATCCAAAGCGTCCTATCGTGGGCTTTGCCTGCGACAAGTCGGAGGTCAGTGGGCGCAGGTTGTGGGGCTTGTTTGCGGAGCGCTTTGGCAAGGCTGAAAACTTCTTCCAAGGCCACTTCGTCGCCAACTATTGCCCGCTGGTGTTCATGATCGCGAGCGGTGCCAATTTCACGCCTGACAAGCTGCCGGTGGCGGAGACGGCCCCGCTGGAAGCCGCGTGCGACGCGCATCTACGCTCTGTGTTGGCAGCCTTGCAGCCCGAGTGGCTTATCGGCGTGGGCGGCTTTGCAGAGGCTCAAGCGTTGAAGCAGCAAGCGCATTTCCCTGGGCTGAAGGTGGGTCGAGTCTTGCATCCCAGCCCGGCCAGCCCAGCAGCGAATCGTGATTGGGCGGGCGCGGCCACGCAGCAACTGACGAAGTTGGGTGTATGGGAGAGTTAATGACTGGCCTTTAATCATGGGTGGGTCACGCAGGGTCGCGGGTGATCCCTCTGCCCTTACCCGTGAGCAATCTCCAAGAACTCTTCACTGGTTCCCCACTGCCAATTGACTGTCCCGTCTCTTGCGTCATTATCCGACGCTGCTTTCGAGCCATGTCCATGACGCTATCCTCCTCTTTCCGGCTGTCAGCCGTGATCCTTTTCGCAGGCAGTGGCCTTGCGGCAGCGGCTGACTTTGATGCCGCTTCGGTGAAGGATTTCACCTCTCTGCAATCTCTGGTCGCCGACCTCGCGCACAAGCCCTACACGGCTCCGCAGAAGCCGTTGGATCCCTTCTTTGACGGCCTGGAGTATGACGGGCATCGGCAGATCCGGTTCAAGGGCGAAGCCGCTCACTACGGCGAGCTGGACAACACCTTCCGCGTGGAGTTCTTCCATCCTGGCTGGACGGCGAAGAAGACGGTGGGGATGTTCGATCTGGCGGGCGGTAAGGCGACGCCGGTGGCCTATGATCCGAAGCTGTTCGACTGGGGTGCGCTGAAGGTGCCGACGAATGTGCGGTATCCCGATGGTTTTGCGGGCTTCCGCGTGCTGGCCCCAGATTCGTTTTTGAACCGTCGGTTTGAGTTCCTGGTATTCATGGGCGCGAGCTATTTCCGCTCGGTCACGACCGAGCTTGGCTTTGGCCTGAGCGCGCGCGGCTTGTCGGTGAACACGATTGGTGGTGAGCCTGAGGAGTTCCCGGACTTCACGCACTTCTGGTTCGAGAAGCCTCAACCCGGTGACCGGTTCTTCAAGTGTCTGGCGCTGCTGAATGGCCCAAGTGTGGTCGGTGCTTACAGCTTTGAAACCATGCCGGGTAAGACGACGGAGATGTTTGTCAAAGGCACTGTGCACCTGCGCAAGCCGGTGAAGAGCCTCGGCATCAGCCCCTTCAGCAGCATGTTCTGGTTCG
>CAXNNN010000015.1:0-19375 GCA_964203095.1 Verrucomicrobiaceae bacterium
TCGCGATGCCGCCGTTCATGAGAATGGCGGCATTGCTGTTTCCGATGCTTGATTCGTGATCCCACGGCGTTCTACAGGACTCTCACTCCATTGTCCCATGAGCTGGTTCCAACTCGATCCTCCAAGCCTTGCTGCCCGTGCGGAAGGCACTGTTGCTCCCTCGCTTGCTGCCTCGGTCTGGCGTGGCATCTGGGGCTTCACGCTGGTCAGCATCGCTGGCTTCCTGCCGTGGGGCGTGTTCGGCAAATGGTTCCGGTTTAAAGGCGGCGAATTGACCATGTATCTCGTCTGCGCGTTGGTGTTCGTGCTGCTGAGCGGCCTGCTGCTGCATCGGCTCATCCTTGGCAAAGGGTCGTTGTCGCGCTTCTACAAGCTCTTCACGCCTGCCTTTGCCGTCTACTCTGTGGCGTGGATCGCAGGTTGGATGCTGGTGGGCGGTCATGCGGGTAGCATCGTGGGTCTGCTGTCGGGCACGGCCATCATGGGCTGGGTGTTCGCGGCGGCCTTCGAGGCCAAGGGGCAGACCTTGAAAGTGATCGCCACCTTGTTCGTGCTGAACTCGTTCGGTTACTTCATCGGCGGTGTGATCAAGCTGGCGCTGCTGAACATGCCGGAGCTTACGATCGTGGGCATCACACTTGCTCCGCACACGCAACGCACGATCGCCCTGATGCAGTGGGGCGTGTGCTACGGCAGTGGGCTCGGCGCGGGATTAGGCGTGGCCTTCCATCTATGCCAGGGAAAGGCGCGTGAATTGCTGGCCAAGTAGCTCCGACGGGCCGTCGCAGCGACTTTATGCCAGTCCAACCGCTCCCGCCCGCAGCACCGACTCAATCTGCCGCCGGTGCTGCTCGAACTGCGCTTCATCGAGCCTGCGCGGGACGCTGATGGGGTCATCCAGGATGATGCGCACCTTGCTGAAGGGCTTGGGTAACTGAAAGCGGTCCCAGGTCTTGAACTCCCAACAGCTTTCATACTGCACATGCGCGGGCATGATGCGGGCACCGGTCAGTTGCGCGAGCTTGAGCGGTCCGGGATTGAGCTGGTAACACGGGCCGCGCGGGCCATCGGGCGTGATGCCGATGTCGTAGCCTGCCTTCACTTTTTCGGCCAGCTTGATCAGCGCGCTCATGCCCTTCTCAGGCTTAGAGCTGGAGCCGCGCGCGGCTTCTAGGTCGAACTGCTCGCACACGTCGGCGATGATTTTGCCATCACCACTCGGGCTGCTCAGGATGCAGCCGGGGATGTCTGGGAACCAGCGCTGGTGCAGGTAGGGCACGAGGAACATCCGGTTGTGCCAGAACACCCAGATCAGCGCCTCGCGTGGCTGGGCCTTGAGCAAGCCAGCGCGGTCGATGACCTCGTAGCGCAACGAGGCCCCGATGCCACGGAGCAGCCAGGAGAGGACGAGACCGGTGTGTTGGAAGCGGATGCGGGCCATGCGATTACTGCCAGCGGCGTTTCATCCCGAACGTTGGGTTGCGTCGGTGGTGTCTGACGACTTGGACTCGAATGTAGTCTTCAACCATGTCGTATATGAGATGAAAGGGGAATCGCGTCAAATTCAGGCGGCGATGGGTGGCGGTCACGAAATGGTGTCGTTCGGGGGCTTGCTTCAGTTTCTCCAGGGTCTGCTGCAACTCATCAAGAAACCAGTCACCCGCCAAGTCCGAATGCTTGTCGTAGTAACGCACAATCGCCTTTACGTCAGCATTCACACGAGGATGGAACTTGATCTTCATCGACCACGATCCGCTCTGACCGAAGCCCAAAAATCGCTTTCACTCATGGGTGTCACAGCTCCAGAATCCAACTCTTGACTGCGAGCGATGGCTTCGCTGACGCTGTCGAGGTCATTATCGTTGGGATCAGCCGCATCGAAAGAATCGAGCAGAACATCCATCAACTGGGATCGTTCCGATTCATCAAGTTGAAGCACTAATGCGGTGAGTTCAGTTGCACTCATGAAGGTATTCTAATGGGAATGATCCTGAACGACAACTTTCGTTTTCCATCACAGCCAGCCCGTCTGCTGCAAGCGCCCGGTCAGCTCCATCTGCTTGTCCAGCTGTGCGGCATACAGCGCGGCGTTCTCGGCATTCGGCTTGCAGCGGGTGGATTCGTCCAGCTCCACCAGCTTTGCACAGAGGTCGTCATAGCTGCGCTTCGTCACCACATGCGCGGCCTGGATCGCGCCGCCAAGAGCCGCGCCTTCGCTGGTGCTGAGCGTCACGACTTCGGCATTGAAACAATCGGCTGCGATCTGCCTCCATGTAGCACTCTTGCTGCCGCCACCCGTCAAACGAATCTCGGTCGGGTTCATGCCCAGCTCGCGGAAGCGCCGCAGGCCATAGGCCAGGCCGAGAGTCGCGCCCTCCACCGCCGCACGGGCGAAGTTCGCCGGAGCCATGTTGTTCATGCGCAGGCCGTGGATCACGCCGGTGCCGTTGGGCAGGTTCGGTGTGCGCTCGCCATTCAGATAGGGCAGGAAAGTTACGCCCTCAGCTCCGACCGGGGCGCTCTTCACGGCGGCTTCCAGTTGGTTGTGATTCCAGCGGAACATCTCGCACACCTGCTCGGTGACGACCGTGACGTTCATTGTGCAGACGAGCGGCAGCCATTGATCGGTGCTGTCGCAAAACGCCGCCACCTCGCCTTGGCCATCGATCACGGGTGAGCCGGAGACGCCATACAGCGTGCCGCTGGTGCCGAAGCTGGCGGTGATGACCCCCGGCTTCACATTGCCCGTGCCGATCGCGCCCATCATGTTGTCCCCGCCGCCCGCGCTGATGACCACCTCGTAGCCGAGGCCCCACTTCTGCGCCAGCTCCTTGCGCAGGGTGCCATGTGCGACATTGGATGAACCCAGCGGCGGCAGCATGTCATGCACGCGAGGGTCGATGAAGTCGATGATCTCGCGGTTCCACTGGCGCGTGCGCACATTGAGAATGCCCATGCCGCTGGCGTCGCCGTATTCCATGCGTTTCACGCCGCTGAGCCAGAAGTTGACGTAGTCGTGAGGAAGCAGGATCGACTTCGTCTTGGCGAAGTTCACCGGCTCGTTCTGCTTCAGCCACAGCACCTTCGGAATGGTGTAGCCCGGCAGCATCGCATTGCCCGCCAGATGAATGACGCCCGGCTGCCCGCCGAACTCATGCGCGATCTCCTCGCACTGTGGCTGCGTGCTGGTGTCGCACCACAGCTTGGCCGGGCGTACGGGTTGATCATTCGCATCCAGCACCACTAGCCCATGCTGCTGTCCGCTGACGCCGATGCCCGCGATCAGCTTCGCCTTGTCGCCCAGCTGCTGCACGCAGGCGGTCACGCACTCGTCCACCGCGTCGATCCATGTCTGCGGATGCTGCTCCAGATGCCCCGGCGGCAGACCGTCGATCAGGTCATACTTCGACTGGCCAGAGGCCAAGATCTTGCCGGTGTCCAGGTCCAGAACGATGGCCTTCGTGCTCTGCGTGCCGCTGTCGATGCCGAGGAAATACATGGTGCGTGCGAGGGTGGGTGGAAATGGTTGAGGAGGGTCGCCACCATAAGCGGCAGCCGACAAATGCAACGCCCGCGCTTGGGAGGAATCGGCGGTGGCGTCCGATTCAGTCTAATCCAACGGCTAGCTTTTACCCAACGCCTGGAAGGCGACGGCTCACAGCCATCCGCGCCGGCGGAGCCAGAGGATCATGCTGCCGGTGACGACGATGCAGAGCCCGAAGAAGCCGAAGGGGTAGGCCCACGTGCTTTTTAGTTCCGGCATGTGCTCGAAGTTCATGCCGAAGATGCCAGCGAGGAAGGACAGCGGCATGAAGATGGTGGCGATGAGGGTGAGGACTTTCATCACCTCGTTCATGCGGTGGCTCATTGCGTTCATGAAGGTCTCGGTCAGGCCGATGGCGACTTCGCGGTAGGTCTCCATGAGGTCGAGCACTTGCACGCTGTGATCGTAGACATCGCGCAGGAAGAGGGAGGCGGTGGGGGAGAAGTTGGCGTGGTCCACGCGTTGCAGGGCGTGCAGTAGCTCGCGCATGAGCCAGAACTCGCGGCGCAGGATGAGCAGCTCGTGTTTCACTTCGTGAATGCGGCGGATGACGGCAGGGCTGGGACGGTTGAGCACCTCGGACTCGACGGCTTCCAGCCGCTCGCTGTAGCACTCCATGACGGGGAAGCACTGGTCCACCACGGCGTCGATCAGGGCCTAGAGCAGGAAGCTCACGTCTTGGGTCCGCAGGCGTGAGCCGTCGCGCAGGATGCGGGCACGCACGCCGTCCCAGATGCCGCCATGTGTCTCCTGAAAGGTGAGCAGGGTGTGCTGCCCGAGGAAGAAGCAGACCTGCTCTCAGTGCAGCAGCTCCTTCACTAAGTAGATCATGCGGGCGAGGATGAACAGGCGAGAAGAGTGCACGCCAGCGCTGGGATAAGTCTCGACCTTGGGACGGGTGCCGGGGTGCACGAGGTCTTCCAGGGCGAGGGGGTGCAGCTCATACTTCTTCGCCAGCGCGCGGATGATGCACATGTCGGTGAGGCCGTCCACATTGATCCAGCGCACGGTGACCCAGTCGGCACGGTGATGAGCGAGGAAGTCATCGACACCCAGCACGTCAACGGCCTGCACTTGATCAGGACCGTAGTCGAAGCAGGTGAATACCACGCGCTGCGGGCCACTGGGCATGTGCTTGAGGTGCTCGACCTCTCGATGCCGGGTGAGGCTCCGGTCTTGGAGGGGTGGGGACGGGGTAGCCAGAACTTGTTCTTGCCGTGGGAGGACGCGCCGAACATGCGGCCCAGAGGGAGCCGTTGGCGCGTCGGGGGCAAGCTTTAATGAGCGTGCGGGCTGCATTCCTTGTAGCCGCAGGGGCCTATGGGCCGTAACTGATGTTGGGTTATGAACCACCCTACTACGCTGACTTCCTCCAACTTCGATGTCGAAGTGCTGCAATCCGATGTCCCCGTGCTGGTGGACTTTTGGGCACCGTGGTGCGGCCCCTGCAAAATGATGGCCCCGGCGCTGGATGCACTGAGCGCGGACTTCGCAGGTCGGGCCAAGGTCGCTAAGCTCGACACGGATGAGAACGAGGCGCTGGCGGTGAAGTATGGCGTGCAGGCGCTGCCGACTTTGCTCGTCTTCAAAGGCGGCGAAGTTGTCAGCCGCTCAGTCGGTGCAGTGTCAAAGGGCGTGCTGGCGGGCAAGCTGGAAGAAGCGCTGCTGTAACACGAACCCCCCCTAAATTGCCCATGTCCTCCCTCGATTCCCGGCGCGCCGGTTTGCTGTATGGTTCGTTTGTCGCTGAAGCTCTGTCCCTCGGCGTGCATTGGATCTATGATCCCGCGATCATTGTGGCCCGCCTTGGGCGAGTCACTGATTTCCACGCGCCGGGGTCAGAGTCCTACCATCCGCACAAGCAGGCAGGCGATCAGGGGCATGTGGGCGATCAGGCGCTGCGTTTGCTGACCTTCCTGCAACGTGAGCGGGCGTGGAGCGCTGAGGCTTTCCTCAATAACTGGCGTGCGATGTGGCCGAGTTACACCGACTACGTTGATAAGGCCACGAAGGGCACGCTGGCGAATCTGGAATCGGGCGCGACGACGGCGAACAGCGGTGCACCGAGCGATGAGCTAGCCGGCCCTGCACGCATCGCACCGCTGGTGGCCATGTTTGCCGATCGTTCAGAGAGTGAGCTGGTCGCTGTGAGCATCGAGCAAACGGTGCTGACGCATCGCTCGCCAAATGCTGTCGAAGCAGCCGAATTCCTGGCACGTGCGAGCCATCGCCTGCTGCATGGCGCAGCGCTGGCGGAAACGATTCGCGCCTTGGCTCCCGCCTGGGCACTGAGCGCTGCGGAGAAGGCGCTGCCCTTGAGCGCGACTGAGGCGATTGGCCAACTGGGGCGTGCGTGCTCGCTATCGCAGGCTTTGCCAGCCCTGATTTACCTGACGCTGAAGCACGGTGATGACATCGAAACCGCATTCATCGAGAACGCGATGGCTGGTGGCGATAATTGTGCGCGTGCCCTGGCGCTGGGCTTGTTGCTCGGCGCGGCGCAGGGTGTCGAGGCGATCCCAGCGCGTTGGCGTGCCAGATTGCGCGCGGCATCGCAGCTTGACGTTTTCCTTTCCATCCCCAACTCCTGACCCCCACTCTGCTACCTCACCATGTCTGACCTGTTCTCTCCCATGACCGTCGGCGCACTGACGCTCCCCAATCGCATCCTGATGGCCCCGCTGACCCGCTGTCGCGCGGATGCCGATCATGTGCCGACCGACATCATGGCCGAATACTACGCGCAGCGTGCCAGCGCTGGCTTGATCGTTGCGGAGGCGACGATGGCCATCGAAGGTAACTCGGCTTTTGGAGCGCGCGAGCCTGGCATTTACTCCGACGCGCAAGTCGCAGCATGGAAGAAGGTGACCGATGCGGTCCATGCGAAGGGCGGCCTGATCTTCCTGCAAATCTGGCACGGCGGTCGTGCCTGCCATCCGCTGCTCAATGGCGGTGCCCAACCCGTGGCCCCGAGCCCGCTGATGATCACGGGCGACGAAACTCACACGCCGGAAGGCAAGAAGCCGTATGTCATCCCGCGCGAGCTGCGCGACGACGAGCTGCCCGGCATTGTCGAAGGCTTCCGCAAGGCAGCGGCGAATGCCAAGGCCGCGGGCTTTGATGGCGTGGAAGTGCATGGCGCGAATGGTTATTTGCTCGATGAATTCCTGCGCGATGGTGCCAACAAGCGCACGGGTCCCTACGGCGGCCCGATTGAAAACCGTGCCCGGCTTTTGCTTGAAGTGGTGGATGCCGCGATCAGCGTGTGGGGCAAGGAACGCGTGGGCGTGCGCATCTCGCCGCTGAACAGCTACAATGACATGATCGATAGCGATCCGGTGGCCCTTACGCACTATGTGTCAACGCAGCTCAATGAGCGCGGCATTGCGTTCCTGGACCTGATGCGGGCCGACTTCTTCGGCGTGCAGACGGGCGACATCGTCCCCGTGGCGCGCGAGGCCTTCAAAGGTACGCTGGTGGTCAACATGGGCTACACCAAGGACGAAGGCGATGCAGGCATCGGCGCTGGTTTGTTCGATGCCGTGGCCTTCGGTCATCACTACGTCAGCAAGCCCGATCTCGCGGAGCGCTTGCAGGCAGGTGTGGCGTTGGTCGAGCCGGAAGGCGGCACCTTCTACACGAATGGCGCGAAGGGCTACACGGATTATCCGCGCGCGATGTGAGGATGGACAGGTAGGGCGGGCTGTCCCCAGCCCGCCGCTCAGGCTACAGGACGTTGATTGATTTGCGGGACGAACGAAGCCCCTCTGCCTGCGATGACGGCGCTCTGGGGACAGAGTGCCCTACCTTGCCTTGGGGGACGCGGTGGCTGGCGGCACAAACCTTTCGCACTTCGCCCTTTCAAGGCGTAAGGGGAAGGATGCCCTTCAAAGCTCTCGGTCTCGATCCCCTCATTTTGCAAGCTGTCCAGGAAGCTGGATACACAGAACCCACGCCCATTCAGGCGGCGGCAATCCCCTCCGTGATCGCGGGCGGTGACGTGATCGGCATCGCGCAGACGGGCACGGGCAAGACCGCAGCTTTCACGCTGCCGATCCTGTCGCAGCTGGCCAAGGGCGGAGCGAAGCGTGGCACGCGTGTGCTGATCATCGCACCCACGCGTGAACTGGTGGTGCAGATCGAGGAGAATGTGATCGCGTATGCCAAGCATCTGCCGCTGAAGATTGCCAAGGTGTATGGCGGTGTCGGCGAGCGTCCGCAGATGATGGCCCTGAAGGCGGGTTGCGACATTGTCATCGCCACGCCCGGCCGCTTGCTAGACCTGATGCGCCAAGGCGCGGCGGACTTCTCCAAGCTGGAGCATCTGGTGCTGGACGAGGCGGATCGCATGTTGGACATGGGCTTTTTGCCGGACATCCGCCGTGTCGTGCAGACGTTGCCCAAGAAACGCCAGACGCTGCTCTTCAGCGCCACGCTGTCGAAGGAGATCGAGGCGCTGACCAGCGAGTTTCAGAAGGCTCCCAAAACCGTGCAGATCGGCAAGCGCTCGAACCCTGCCGAGACCGTGACCCAGGTCGTCTATGAAGTGCCGCGTCACTTGAAGCTGGAGTTGCTGAAGCACTTGCTGCTGCGCGATGATGAACTGCAAATGGTGCTCGTCTTCAGCCGTACCAAACATGGCGCGGACAAGATCGCGAAGCGCCTGGAGCAGAGCGGGGTGAAGTGCGCCACGCTACACGCCAACCGCTCGCAAAACCAACGCCTGCGCGCATTGGCCGATTTCAAAGCCTGGAAGGTGCGTGTGCTGGTCGCGACGGACATCGCCGCCCGCGGCATCGACGTGGATGGCATCTCGCACGTGGTGAACTTCGACTTCCCGCCGCAGCCCGAGGACTATGTGCATCGCATTGGCCGCACCGGCCGCGCCCAGGCCATTGGTGATGCGATTAGCTTCGCTTGTGGCGAGGAGATGGGCTCGCTGAAAAGCCTGGAGCGTTTCATCGGCCGTGGGCTGGTGCGCAGGCGTGCCGACGGTTTTGACTACTCCGCAGCGGCTCCGGCCACGCCTGAGGAGAAGCGCCCTGAGCGCGGCCAAAATCGCAGCCGCGAGAGGCCCGATCCAGGCAAGCCACGCAACCCCGAGCACAAGAAACCGCAGCGCCGCCCCGACAATCGTGGTTCCGGTGGGCCCAGCCCAGCGCGCCCGCAGGGCAATCGCGAAAAGCCAGCGGCCGAGAAAGCCAAGCCGGAAAGCAACGGCAAGGGTTTGATGGGCTGGTTCCGGCGGTAACCGGCAGGAATGCCCTTTGCTGTGCGTATCGTTCTATGGCACTAACCCCGACATCGTTTTTCTAGCATGGTCAAAAAGCTCCTACACACCCGCTATCGCGTGAACGACTTGGACAAGACGATCTCGTTTTACAAGGACGTGCTCGGCCTGGAGGAAGTGAAGCGCCACAAGTCGCCGCGTGGTTCCGAGTTGGTCTTCCTGAAGACGCCGGGCAGCGAGGAGTTGATCGAGATTTGTAGCTTCCCTGCCAGCGGTCCGGTCACCTTTTGCTCTGATTTGACACATCTCGCGTTTGAGGTGGAGGATATCGAAGCCTTCGCCAAGCACAGCACCGCCCTGGGCTATCCCTTGTCGGACGGGCCGACCCAAAGTTCCTCTGGCAGCGTCTTTGCTTTCATTGACGCGCCGGAGGGGTATGAGATAGAACTCATTCAATATCCCCGCTAACCTGCCGTATTACCGTATATCGCCAGAACCCTCACGCACATGGACTTTGACTGGATCGACGTTTCCTTCGACCTCGCGAAACTGCCTCCCAAGGACATTGAGGAGTCGTTCGAAGATCCTTTCTCTTTGAAGCTCCTGCCTGATGGCACGGACTCCAGCGGGGCGGATGCACGGTATTTTAGTCTGGGCCGAGCGCTGAGTGGCACGCCTATTTTTTCCGTCTTTTGGACCGACGGAAAACGCTACCGGGTCATCTATGCGCGCCCGATGACGACCGAGGAAGCTTACTTTTACGAGCGCAAAAAAGCCGAGGAAATCTGAGCCATGGAATCTGCCGCATCGCTAAAAGTCATTCGCGCCTGGAAGGAAGTGCCCACCTTTGAAACGGACGAGGCTGAAGGCAAGTTCTGGGCCGATCATCAGTTGGACGGTCGCATCATGCAGATGTCCGTGCATCGCCCGGATGTGCGCGAGAGCACGACGATCACACTGCGCTTCGACCCCCGCATGCTGAGTCGTATCAAGCGCATCGCCCGCCGCCGCTATCTGAACTACCAGAGCATGATCAAGCAGTGGCTCAGCGAGCGACTTGAGCAAGAACTGCGCGACTAGGCCCATGAGATTGCTGCCCGTGCATCGCGGTTTTTGGTGGGCTTGTGTTTTCGTCTTGCTGGTGGTGCTGTTCGTGGCCTCGTCGCAGGCTAGTTATGTACCCCACCTACTTTTCACCTGGCAGGACAAGGTGCAGCACTTCGCCTTTTTCGCCATCTGGGGCTTCTGCTTTCACCGCGCCATCCGTTTGGAGAATTGGCGTTCGGCGCTGCTCTGGACCGTGATCTTTTGCGCGGTGAATGGGGCGCTGGATGAGTGGCATCAGACCTTCACGCCTGGGCGCAGCGGCAACGATCCTTTTGACTGGATGGCGGATGTCCTCGGTGGTATTTTTGCCGGGTTGTTGGGCGCGCTATTCACCCCACCACTGTTCAAACAATGATCCTACAAATCGCTCCTCTACCCGAGTTCCTGTTGCAACCCTTGCGTGAGAAGCACGAGGTTGTGGACCACTTCCATGCGACGGATCGGGATCAGTTACTGCGCGATGTCGGTTCGCGGGTGCGTGGCATTGTCATGACAGGCGGCAGTGTCACGCTGCCAACGTTTCTCGATCAACTGCCGGCGCTGGAGATCATCAGCGTCAATGGCGTGGGCTATGATGGCGTGCCTATCGACTACTGTCGGGCACGTGGCATTCGGGTGACCAACACGCCGGATGTGCTGACCGATGACGTGGCTGACATCGCGGTTGCCCTGGTGCTGATGACCAGCCGCCGCCTCGTGCAGGCCAATCGCTGGCTGCATGCGGGTGAGTGGGACAAGGGCGCGACCACGCTGACGGGCAAGGTCTCCGGCAAGAGCGCAGGTATCGTTGGCCTGGGTCGAATTGGCAAGGCCATCGCGCAGCGGCTCACGGCCTGCGGGATGCAGATCGGCTACCACGGTCGCAGCGCGCAGGACGTGCCGTATGCCTTCCACGCTGAGCTAGTGAGCCTTGCCGCGTGGTCGGACTTTTTGATCGTCGCCTGCCCCGGCGGTGACAAGACCAAGCACCTCATCAATATCGACGTGCTCCGTGCCCTCGGTGCGAAAGGCACTCTCATCAACATTGCTCGCGGCAGCATCGTCGATGAAACCGCGATGATCGAAGCGCTGCGCGAGGGCGTGATCGCCTGCGCCGGGCTGGACGTCTTCGAGCATGAGCCGAAGGTGCCTGCCGAACTGCTGGCCATGGAACAGGTGACGCTGCTGCCGCACATCGGCAGCGCCACACGCGAGACTCGGGGCGAGATGTCGCAGCTGCTGCTCGACAACCTGGATGCGCATTTCAATGGCAGGCCGCTGCTCACCGCCGTGGTGTGAAGTCGATGGCACCGAGGAAGGCCAGTCGCACCTCACATCCAAGGCTGTAGCATTTCGATCAGCAAGGTCGTCTGCGAGACGCTGAAGTCCTCACCTGCGGCAAGCTTGATCGTGTCCTGGCCCGCCCTGCGAATCTCGAACTGCACGGGCACTTCACCTGGATGATCCGCGAGGATGTCACGAATCGTTTCCAGGTCGCCCATGCTGTGCTTCGCGGTGTCCAGCTTCAGCAGCAGCACCTGTGGCACGTCTTCCACCACTTCGATTTTTGGTGATACCTTCTTGGGCTTCAGGGGCTTCACCTCACGCACCATCAGCCGGTTCATCTCCGAGCGCTGATCTTTCTCACAGGTCGCACGCATGGCGACCACCGTGCCGGGCTTGAGCAACTCCTTGCCTTTCTCGAAGGCTTCGTTCCAGCACATGGCCTCGATGGCTCCGGTGAAGTCTTCGATCTTCAGCACAGCGAAGGCTTTGTTGTCCTTCTTTGTGTATTTGACCTCACAACTCTGAATCAGTCCCGCGATGGTAATAGTCGTCTTCTCCGTGATCTCCTCAATGGCGGCAATCTTGGTCAGCTTGGGCGAGTCGAAATTGCCACGATACGTGTCCAGTGGATGACCACTGACATAAAAGCCGAGCAACTCCTTCTCGAAGCCAATCAGGTCCGATTTAGACCATTCATCAGTGCTCTCAGGAATGGCAGTCTGCACGGGTGCTAAGGGCATCAAATCGAAGTCACCAAATAAGCTCGCTTGCCCGCTTTTCTTGTCGCGTTGGGCAAGTGCGGCACCAGCCATCGCTTGGTCCATTCGTCCGAACAGAAACAGCCTGGTCTTTTTGCTAAAATCAAAGGCACCGACTTTGATGAGCGCTTCGAGCATCTTTTTATTTACCGCGCGGGTATCCATGCGCGCGGTGAAATCATCCAATGATGTGAAGTCTCCGTGTTTCTCACGCTCAACGACCGCGGCCTGCATGGCTGCTTCGCCGACATTCTTGATCGCCGCTAGGCCGAAGCGAATCGCATCAGGCTCGCCCGCTTTGGCCGAGCGCTCGGGGCTGAACTTAAGGTCGCTCTTGTTGATGTCTGGCGGTAGCACCTTGATGCCCATGCGCTCGGCTTCGTTGACGAAATTAGCAATCTTATCCGTGTTGCTGATCTCCAAGCTGAGCACGCCGCACATGAATTCCACGGGGTAGTTTGCCTTCAGATATGCGGTGCGGTAGGTGACGACTCCGTAGGCGGCGGAGTGCGACTTGTTGAAACCATACTGCGCAAACTTTTCCAGCAAGTCGAAGACTGCGTTGGCCTGCTTCTCAGGGATCTCATTGGTCTTCATGCAGCCCTCGACGAACACGAGGCGCTGCTTCACCATCTCGTTCAAGTCCTTCTTGCCCATCGCTCGACGCAGCAAGTCAGCCTGTCCCAGTGAAAAGCCCGCGAGCAAGTTCGCGGCCTGCATGACCTGCTCCTGATAGACCAGGATGCCGTAGGTCTCCTTGGCGATCTTTTCCAGCAAGGGATGCGGATACTCCACTTGTTCCTCGCCCTTTTTGCGTCGGATGTAGTCAGGGATGAACTGCATCGGTCCCGGACGATAGAGCGCCAGGATAGCGATGATTTCTTCAATTGTATCCGGCCCGAGCTGACGGCAGGTATTGATCATGCCGCCGGATTCCATTTGGAACACCGCGACCGTTTCGCCGCGCTTCAGCATCTCAAAAGTCTTGCGATCATCCAGCGGCACTGCGCCGACATTGAAGTCTGGCACGCGCTTGTGGATCCAATACTCCGCCTCCTGAATCACCGTCAGCGTTTTCAGGCCGAGGAAGTCCATCTTCAACATGCCTAGCTCGGTCAGCGGCTTCATCGCGAACTGCGACAAAATCTGCTCATCCTTGTCTCGTGTCAGCGCGATGAAATGATCCAGCGAACGATCGCCAATGACGATGCCCGCTGCATGCACGCCGACGCCGCGTGTGATGCCTTCCAGGAAGGTCGCGTGCTTCCACAATTCTTGCGTCTTGCCATCGGTTTCGACCAGTTGCTTCAGCTCAGGATTCTTCTCGACGGCGGTCTTCAGCTCGATGTCCAACTCGGTCGGAATCATCTTCGACAGCTTGTCCGCATCGCCATAGCTCCAGCCCAGCACACGACCCACGTCGCGAATAACACTCTTCGCCCCCATGGTGCCGAAGGTAATGATGTGGCTGACGCTGCGCTCGCCATACTTCTGCCGCACATACTCGATGACCTCGCCGCGACGAGTCTGGCAGAAGTCGATGTCGAAGTCGGGCGGACTCACACGTTCAGGATTCAAGAATCGCTCGAACACGAGTTCGAAGCGCAGCGGGTCTATGTCGGTGATGCCCAGAGCATAGGCGACCAGCGAGCCCGCACCAGAACCACGGCCCGGCCCGACGGGAATGCCTTGCTCGCGCGACCACTTGATGAAGTCCCACACGATGAGGAAGTAAGACGTAAAGTTCTTGTCTTTCAGCAGGCCCAACTCCACCTCCATGCGGTGGTGGATGATCTCATCGTTCAGCGCG
This sequence comes from Verrucomicrobiaceae bacterium, assembly GCA_964203095.1. Classification (GTDB taxonomy): domain Bacteria; phylum Verrucomicrobiota; class Verrucomicrobiia; order Verrucomicrobiales; family Verrucomicrobiaceae; genus JAEUHN01. The sequence goes on from CAXNNN010000015.1 coordinate 13,716, forward strand.
CGGTCGCGTCCGTAGCGACGCTCCAGGCCCTTCATCGTCTCGCGTCGCAGGTAGTCATTGCGCTCGCTGCCATCGGGCGGGTTGAAGAGCGGGTAGCGCTCGATGCTGGTGGAATCGAGATGGATTTTCAGGTCGCAGCGCTCTGCGATTTCGAGTGTTGCATCGCACGCCTCCGGAACCTCGCGGAACAACTCGCGCATCTCTTCCGCCGTCTTGAAATACACCTCGGGCGAATAGGTGAGGCGGTTCTGGTCATGCACGCTCGCGTTCGTGCCGATGCAGATCATGATGTCGTGCGACTCGTGGTCGGACTTGTTCAGGAAATGCACGTCATTGGACGCGACGGTCTTCAAGCCGAACTCTTTGCTCCACTCCAGCATCTGCTTCATGCTGCGGCGCTGCTGCTCCATGCCGTGGTTGTGCAGCTCCAGGTAGAAATTCTCGGGACCGAAAATTTCGCGGAACTCGATCAGGCTGTGCTTGGCTTCATCAGGCCGGTCGCTCAGCAGCAACTCATTGACCTCACCATTGATGCAACCACTGAGGCAAATGAGGCCGTTGCTGTGTTCGCGTAGGGCGTCCTTGTCGATGCGTGGCTTGTGCCAGAAGCCATCCAGATGCCCCTTGGTCACCAGCTTGGACAGGTTCTCATAGCCCTCGTTGCTGCTGGCGAGCAGGGTCAGGTGGGAAGCCCGCTTGCGTCCGGCGATCTCGCGCTTCTCCTGCATGGAGGTCGGCGCGAGATAGACCTCGCAGCCGATGATGCCCTTCACGCCTGCTTTTTTCGCCGCCATGTAGAAGTCGATGGCCCCAAAAAGGTTGCCATGGTCGGTCACTGCGACAGCGGGCATCCCCAGCGTCTTGGTGCGCTTCATCAGCTCTGGAATGCGCACTGCTCCATCGAGCAGTGAGTATTCGGTGTGCAGGTGAAGGTGGACGAAGGAATCGGACATGGGCAGTCCGAAATAGGACAGGACGCAGCACCGCGCAAGGAGCGCTAACGCAGCCCGGCGGACTTCAGCCTTTCGTCCAGCCAATCAGCTTCTTCTGTAAGCAAAGCCGGGGCAAGCTCCTGTGCATAGTTTTCCTGCCAGTAGCGCCCTAATTCATAAGCGCGGTCCACTAGCGGCTGCAAATCCAGGATCACATCCGCATCCGTCTCGCGCAGGGGAATTCGGATCATGGGGATGCGCTGCTGCAAGCGCCAGCGATAGACCTCTAGCTGCGCGGGATCCGCGGCACGATGAATGCAGATGACATACTGTGTTATGCCTTCAGGTGCAGGGATTCTTGCTCTTGGCACACGGACCGTATGTTCACCTGCTCGCAGCAGGTCGATCTCGACCAAGTTCACGTTGGCAGCTAAGTAATCGCTTTGCTTGTCACGGTAGCGTTTGTGAGCATCGCCTCGCTTGTTTGCTAAGCTGAGCACCTCAATGACTGTGACGAGCTTGCCATGAGCTGTGCGGATTTCGATCCAGCGCTCGTTCAAGAACTCGATATGCACGTATTCCGGCTCTGCCATCGTCACACCCGGGTCCTGATCCGCTGCCGACCATGCTGGGGCGATGCCTTGCTTCCAGGTTTCCGAGACGGCCACATCCGCACGATAGGAGTGTGGAAGATCGGAGTCATCGACCAGCACCCGCTCCTCCGTGCGAGCATTTAGATCGCTGGGAAGGCCACTTACAATCGCATCACCAATGTAGGCAACGAGCTTGGTTTGCACGTCCGACCAATACCTCTCAAGGTAAGGATTCATTCCCGGAAAAGGATTCTTCGTGGAAATCATGTGGAGACTGTAAGCAACGAACGCGATAAAGCCAAGCTCTTGCATGTCCCTCGAAACCGATCTCGACCCCTTCCTCACTCGCCCGGAGCCTCTCTTGGCGCTGGCACCGATGCAAGACGTGACGGACCTGGCTTTCTGGGGCCTGATGAAGCGATATGGCGGGGCGGATGTGTATTACACGGAGTATTTTCGAGTGCATCCCGACTCGCATCTGGAGCGTGACATCCTGCGCTCGCTGGATGAGAACCCGACGGGCCGCCCAGCCATCGCGCAGATGATTGGCAATGACGTGCCCTCGCTGGTGCGGTCGGCCAAGGAATTGCAGAGGTATCCCATCGCGGCGGTGGATCTCAACCTGGGCTGCCCAGCCCCGATTGTTTACAAGAAGCGTGCGGGCGGTGGCCTGCTGCGCGAGCCCGAGCGGATTGATCGGATCCTTGGCGCGCTGCGTGATGCCGTGTCGATCAAGTTCACGGTCAAGACCCGCATTGGTTTTGAGGACGAGCAGGTGTTCGATACGCTACTGCCCATCTTTGCCAAGCATAGCATTGACCTGCTCACGGTGCATGGGCGCACAGTGCTGCAAATGTATCGCGACGGCGTGCGCTACGATCTGATTGCGCAGGCCGCTGCTGCGATGAAATGCCCGGTGCTAGCGAATGGCAACATCGCCAGTGCTGAAGACGCCGCCGCCGTGTTGACGCAAACGAAATGCCACGGGCTCATGGTGGGTCGCGGGGCGATTCGGAATCCATGGATCTTCGACCAGATTCGCGCGCATCAGCGTAGCGAAGCCGTGAAGCTACCGACTGGCCGACAGGTGCTGGCTTACATCCACGATCTCTACGAAACGACGACAAAGCCGATCATCGCGGAACTGGCGCAGGTGAACAAGATGAAGAAATACCTGAACTTTCTTGGGGTGGGCGTGCCTGACAGCGCGGACTTCCTGCACCAGATGCGCCGCACGACGAAGCGCGCAGAGCTGTTTGCCGTGTGCGCAGCGTTTTTGGATCACGACGAGCCGATGGCGCTGGTGCCCCGGCCCGCTGAAGCGTGAACAGCGGACCGAGGTGTCACAGGCCCACTTGCTGCCGCACAGCCATCATGCTGTGCTTCTGCTTCTGTTGCACGAGGTCACGCGCCTCGATCGCCTTGGCCTTGGCTGCCGCCGGGTCCTTCGCCATCGCTAGCACGGTGGGTACAATGTTTGGAATCTCGTCCGCCACGTCCAGATTGAACAGCCATTCGGCAAGGCCGATGTCGCGCCACATCAGGCCCTTGCTGGTCTGCTCGGCCCAGCGGCAGACGATGGCAGGAATGCCGTTGCCGATGCACATGATGGGGCTGTGCATCTCGGCACCAAACAGTCCCGCGCTGCGCACATAAGTGCTGAGCGCTTCGTCGGTGAGCCAGTAGTTGGGCCGCCACGCGACCTTGGCCTTTACGTCGTCGGGCAGTTTGTCGATGAGCATCTCCTTGCCGATCTCCATCTGGCTCGCGTCCTCAGGACAGACCAGCACCTTCATGTCGGTCTGCTTCACCACTTGAATGATCGCCTCACGGAGTGGCGCGAGGTCGTGCTCCTTCATCGCTTCATTGCGCGCGTGCTTCTTCTCATCAAAGGCGTAGCCCTTCTTGATCTTCCAGTAGGGTGTGTTGCGATAGCGCGGGATGCAGCAGAGGAATTTTCCTTCCTCAAGCTGATGCTCCTTCAAGAAAGCATCGGCGGCGGCATCGTTGCGCAGGTCCACAGCGAAGGAACCTTCGGGGCAGAACTCCATGACGGGTGAGGTGACGCCGTGATCCTTGGCGAACTGCAAGGACACGGAGTCGCGGAAGTATACGAACTTCGCGCCGCTGAGCAGGTCCTTCGACTCGTCATCCGTCGCAGCGAAGGTGATGCAGTAGATGCCATAGGGCTTGCCAGTCTCCTTGCGCCACTTGGCCACGTCCTTCTTCGCCACGAAGCCAGGACCGGAGCCGTGCAGCAGGAAGTCGCCTTCCTTCAGCGCGGCCAGGATGTCCTCGCGCCCTTGGATGATCTTCAGCTTGGGGAAGCGCTTCATCAGCATCTCGTCCACACCATTGCTGACGCTGCTGGGCCAAAGGCGAATCTCCGCCTCGGGCAGGTGCTGCTCGAGCAAATGCAGCACGCCGGGCGTGTGCGCAATGTCGCCGATGTTCACCGTCTGCCAGGACGAGCGCAGGATGATGCACGGGGGACGCTTCTCCTGGGCGGGCACGGATGAAGCAATGGCGGCAACAAGGCTGGATTCGAGAAAGGCGCGGCGGTTCATGGTGAGGTGAGCATTAAGGCACAGATGTCCACGTTTTGGACAGGCTTTTGTGGCTTCACCATGCCTCGACCACGACCTGCGTCTTGATCGAGTTTGCGATGAAGCACTGCTCATGCGCCTCGTGATGCAGGTGATCAATCTCGCTCGGCGGTGGTGCCTCGCCTTCCCACACGATGTGTGGTCGCAAGGTGATGCGACTGACCCAGGGCACGCGCTTTTCATTCTTCGTCATCACACCCACGGCTTCATCATCGTAGCTCTGCACGGCGTGGCCCGCCTTCGACGCGAGCCAGAGAAAGGTCAGCATGTGACAGCTCGACACCGACGCGATGAAGGCCTCCTCAGGATCGATGTTCGCAGGACTCGACCAAGGCGCAGGCACGACCAGCGGCGAGGGCGAAGCAGGCACCGTGATGCCGCCATCGAAGCTCCAGGTATGCTCGCGAGAGTAACGGCCCTTGATGAACTCAGGACCTGGAGCTGCGGTGCTCCAGCAAATGGTGGCGAAGTGTTCGGACATGGTGGGTCAGTGCAGCAATTTTTCATAGTCGGCGATGCCACGGATCAATGAAAGGATCACCGGCACGTCAGCTTCATTGGCGGGGCGAATTGAGAGGTTCATCGTGGGACCGATTATTCACCATCGCCCGCAGACTGTCTTGGGAAAGGAGCGACGGCATCTTGCCGTCCAAAGCTTTGGTGACGGCAAGATGCCGTCGCTCCCTTCTACTCCTTGCTCAGCTCCTTCACCTTGGCCGCCAGCGCTTCAAAAGACAGCCGGTCGCCATTGTTCTTGCCCACGTAGCGGAAGACTTCCTTGCCATCAGGACCGATCAGCACAGTCGCCGGATAATGCACCACCTGGCCATGAAAGGCATAGCCATCAGGAATGTCGAAGGCCTTCGCCAGTGCTGCATTTGGATCGCGATAGATGGGGTTCTGAGCTAGCTCGCCCGCAGGCAACTTGGTTGCCCAGGCTTCGATGGCTTTGTCATCATCCGGCTTGATAAAGACCTGCTGCACAATCGGCAGCGTGGGTGCCTTGGTGAAATAGTCGCGCGTGTGGCGTAGGCACACGGGGCATTCAGTCTTCAGCAAGAAGTGCAGCGCCACATACTTGCCGCGTGCCTCTTTGAGCGTGAAGCGAGTCGTGTCGGTCGCCGATTGGATAGTGAAGTCATCAGGATTGCCCGCCAGGGCGAGGCTGCTGATCAGAAGCGCGAAGAAGAGAATGGCTTTCATGAGGTGCGATGGGTGAGGTCTTCGTCGGAGTCGAGTCGGGCAGGTTTATTCCCAGCTATGCGATCAAGATTTCAACGCTACGATTTTCACGTGCAGGTGCACCCAAGTCACTGACCAGGTGGTTGCCCAGAAACTTGAACAACCGGCCCGAGCCGTAGTTGGCCCCCCAGCGCGTGCGGTCGATGTCGAGGTCCGCTAGCGCGCCCAGCGTTTGCGCGTCGGCCAGACCGACGCTGATGGGAAAGCGGATGTCCTGCGTGACTCCGCGCAAGGTGAAGGCCCCGCTGACTTCGTGATTGGGTGAACCCTCCATCGCTCCCGCCACT
>CAXNNN010000016.1:0-18743 GCA_964203095.1 Verrucomicrobiaceae bacterium
CTCGGGATGCGAAGATGATTCTGGAGACCGCTGCCAAATACGGATTGCCGGTGGAAATGTTGTGGAAGCCGTCGGGCGGGGCTATGCAATCCCCATTGACATCCGGCTCCGACGGTGAGCCAAAGAACGGAAACCGCCGAGAGCAGAGAAGCGAGGCTGAAGAATCAACGTGAACGCGTTCGACGATACCGCGAACGCCATCACGATCGACTACTTGAATGGCGTCGCGAGCAGCGACGTTCGAACCGTGAACGGATTTGCCAGAAGGCGAGAGAGTTGTATCGAGCCAATGCGGAAAAAATTCGGGCTCAAAAACGTGCCGCATACAGACGTCATCCGAAAAAGGTTTTAAGTCTGGCGCAAAAGGTGGGCCGCCGCCTTTGTGTCAGGCGATACCGTGCCAAGCATGCCGAACGTCTGAGGGCGCGAGAGCGGCACCGCATTGAAAACGATCAGGCTTTTGCATTTACCAGGGTCCTCCGTTCCCGTGTGGGCAAAGCTGTGAAAGCGCAATACGCGCAGAAGGCAGTGAAAACGATGGAACTGGTTGGTTGTTCCGTGGTTCGTCTGCTGCAACATCTCGAATCCAAATTCGAACCTGGAATGTCGTGGGAGAACTACGGACGTGAGGGCTGGCACATCGATCACATCATTCCGTGTGCCGCATTGGACCTCAGCCGTCCTGATCAGCAGAAGCGCTGCTTTCACTTCACCAATCTCAGACCGGCTTGGGCGAAGCACAATGAAGGACGCGGAAGTCGAATTGAAGGCGAACTACCGCTAATCTATCGCCACAAGAAGGTACTACCTGCGGAGAAACTGTGGAAGCCGTCGGGAGGCATGACGCAGGAACTTGCAAGCACGCCGCCGGTGTTATAGCGGTGGGTGTGCCGCTGATCACACTCCAACAATACACCGAGGCGGAAATTTGGCAGAACAGCCTGACCGACAAGCAATGGCTGGCTCGATGTGACGAGCTCGCCGTTGAGCAGCGGTTCGCCTTTCTGGAACTTCTGTCCTTCTCCCGCGATGGCGCGACACACGAACAGGAGATCGGGTTGGTCAGTTTCCTGTCAGTGCTGCAGCATCTCGCGCACGAGGTTTCGCCGGACTGTGCGAGACCGATTGAAGAAGCCGAGTTGGCCGCCGGGGTGAAACGCGGTTGGCAGTTTTTCCAGGCGACATCGAGTGATGATCCGGCTTATGAGTCCAAGCTGCACCGGATGTGGTTTGAATCCGTGCAGGCCTCCGGTGAGCCGTTCTTGTGGGCTGGTTGCTGGATTCTGATGCGGCAGACCCAAGTGGTCGATTCACCGCTGGCGCGGGGAATGGTGCTCACGCTGTTTGGACTCATTGACTGCTACTCGCATCGGTTCTCCGAGTTCGCAAAGCGTTGACACACCGGCAGGGGCGTGAACGCCCTCGATTTTGTCCTCTCCCGCCAACCCTGGCTCATCACCTCCGACGCTCTCAATGTCATGGCCTCGCAAGCCATTGCATTCTTCGACGGAAAAGCCCAGCCGTCTGAGCGCATCACCAATCCGCTGCTTTCCGTTCAGGATGGCGTCGGCATCATCCGGCTCCACGGCCCGATCATCCGACAGCCGGACCTGATCTCCTCGCTTCTCTTCGGTGCCACGGACACCGAGCAGGTGATGGAGGCGATCACGGAAGCCTCGGCCCGCGATGACGTGAGGGCGCTCCTGCTGGATGTGGATTCTCCGGGCGGCACCGTGAACGGCACGCCCGAACTCGCGCAGGCCGTGGCCGATGCGACCCGGACCAAGCCCGTTTATGCGTTCAGCGCTGGTCAGATGTGCAGCGCGGCCTACTGGGTCGCCTCGCAATGCGACGCGATCTACGCCACGCCGAGTGCGCGCGTCGGCTCCATCGGTGTGATCCTGCCGCTGCTGGACAGTTCCGAGGCGCTCAAGAACCAGGGACTGAAGGTGGAAGTCTTTGCGGCCGGCAAGTTCAAGAGCGCAGGGATGCCCGGTGTGTCGCTCACTGATGAACAGCGCACGTTGATCCAGAGCGACATCGAAGAAATCGCCGCCGACTTCAAGGCTGCCGTGCTCGCCCGTGGCCGCCGCATCCCGGACGACGCGATGGAAGGTCAGTCGTTCAGCTCGCGCCAGGCGCAGAAGTTCAATCTCGCGGGAACGGCCCGGAATCGTGACGAGGTGATCGCCCGCCTGCGCAACCTCCGCCCTCCGCGAGTTGACACCACCGCAGGGTCAATGAAGACACTCGACGACCAACTCGCTGAAGCGCTCACCCGCGTTCAATCCCTCGAATCTGACGCCACGGCGCACGAATCCCTGATGGCCGACGCCTCCGCTCAGCTCGAGACGGCGCGTGCTTCCAACCAGCAAACCGAAACCCTGCTCGAAGCCCTGCGCACCGAGTTCAGCGCGGAGCGCGAATCCCTGAACGCGAAACTTACCGCGTTCCAGGCCGACATCGAACGCTCTTCGTTGCGCAACAAAGAACTCGAAGCGCAGATCACCGATCTTCGCAGCCGCGAGCAGGACATTGAGAAGCGCGCCGCCATCAAGGCCGCGCAGATCGCCGCCGAGATGGGAAGCCCGGTGCCCGCGCGCATCACGCCACGCGGTGACGCGCAGACCGAGGACATCCTCGCCCGCTTCAAGGCGATCAACGATCCGCGCGAGCAGAGCCTCTTCTGGCGCGCGCTCACCCCGCAGCAGGAGGCCGCGATCCTCAATGCCCAGGCGTGATCTCCATCACTCACACCCACCACCAACAACTCCACCATCCTCCTATTCATCATGGCCAACACACTCACCAACCTCAAGGACATCAAGGTCGCCCAGTCGGCGCTCCAGCCCTTCATGGCCGCGCTTCTGCCGATGCGCGCCTTCTCCTCCAACTTCTCCCCGGAACCCGCTGACCGGCTCGACACGGTGCGCGTGCCGATTGTGGGCGCTCCATCGCCCGCAAGCGACTTTGCGGGAAGCTACACTTCCGCCATCGACTCGTCGGTAGACGTGGCTCCCGTGCAGCTCAACCGCCACAAGTTCAAGACCGTGCATCTCACGGCTCGTGAAGCCGCCGAGACCGCCATGAACGTGCTCGAAACCCTCGTGGCCAGCGCGGTGAAGCAGCTCGCCCAAGACGTGCTTCAGGACATCTTTTCCGAGATCACAGCGGCCAACTACGGCGCTCCGGCGATTCCGGCGCTCGCCGCCAGCGCCTTCGACTATAAGAAGGTGCTCGGCGTGCGTGAGACATGCGCAACCGGGAAGATGCCGGTGAGCGACCGCGCCCTGGTGCTCGACGGCGCGTTCTTCACCAACCTGCTCGGCGACGACATCGTGGCCAAGAGCTTCATGCCTCCCATCGCGCAGCCTGGCGTAGTGGAGGGACAGATCCGCAGGCTCGCGGGCTTCGACGTTTATGAGACCTCCATCCTTCCCGAGAACGGTGAGAAGCTCGCGGGCTTTGCGGCCCATCCAAGCTGCCTCGCGGTGGCCATGCGCTACCTCCAGCCGGTGGCGGAGTATGACGAGGCGGGCGCGGTGACCGATCCGGAGACGGGCCTCACCTTCGGCTATCTGCGCTACACGGAGACGAGCAGCAACCGCGTGTTCATCACGGTGGAGTGTCTCTACGGGTTCAAGGTGGCGATCGCGGCGGGCCTCAAGCGCATCGTCAAACCATGATGTGAGTTCCTGGCCGGGCATGGTCAGGGGTTCGGGTGCGCCCCGGCTGGCAGAAATGCCGCCGGGGCGTTTGCTTGGGTTATTTTGACAGCGCGGCGAGTCTGATGACCTCGCGCTTGAACGAACTCGCCGCCGACCTTGCTGAAATCTTCTCCGAGATCGGCACTGCCGTTGAATGGGAGGGCACATCTTATCAGGCGGTGATCGCCGATCCGATGGTGCAGATTGATCTGCAATCCGGCGGCTTCCTGCCGCAGGCCGACTTCGTGGTGAAGATCGCACGCCGCGCACTGCCGTCGCTTCCGCAAGTAGGACAAACGCTCCGCATCGAAGGACAGGTCTATCAGATCAGCGGTCTCACCAACAAACCCACGAGCCCGCTTCTCGTGCTGCACGTCGCGCGCTCATGAACAACAGTCGTCTCGAACAAGCCTTTGCCGAATGGCTGATCGCCACCGAGATCAGCACGCCCGTTCATGCGGGATCATCGCCGGAGCAAATCTCAAGCGATGCGCCAACCATCATCGTCAGCGCGCCCGAAGTGCTGCACGTGGTGGGTCCGTTGCACAAGGCCACCGTGCGGCTGATCGTGTCCGCTCCCGCCTATCACACGGCATTGGACGCTTACCGGCAGGCAGCCGCTGAACTGCGTGATCGAGTCCGCGATCATCAGACCAGCAACCTCGCCTCACATCTCACCGCCGCAGGCTTTACGCTCGGTGGCATCTTCGTTCAGGACAGTGGCGAACAGATCGAGGACAGCCGCTGGATCAACACGCTCTCACTCACCGTGGGACTGCGCGAGAACGCGACTGGTTGACACCCCGGCGTGGTTGTCATGCCAGCCACTTTTGGAGCACCCAGCACCTTCGGCCTTTCCTCGCCGGAGGGCGGTTATGTGCAGGAGTCTTCCTCCGACTCCAGCGTGGACGTGGCCACGATCCGCAACAACCTCGGTGTCACGGTGAAGGCTGTGCCCAAGCCGCTGGTCACCAAAACGGTGACGATCAAGGGCAAGGGTGACGCCGCACTCGCCTCGGTGACCGCGGGAAGTTTCACGGCTGGCACGCTGCGCGTTACCTCCGCCAAGCAGGCCGAATCCAACGACGACTTTCCGGATTTTGAAATCACTGGCACCGCCTATTCCAACCTCGCCTGATCATGCCTGTTAACCTCGACGCCATTGGCATTCAATCCGTGGACCTCACCCTCGCCGAGAGCGTGGAGGTGACCCGCAAGGTGGAAACCAAACCACTCCTCGACAAGGATGGCCGCTTCGCAGACGCGAAGGCGTTTGATCCCTCGATCGAGTTCAGTCTGAAGGGCCGTGGCGATCTACCCGCAGGCGTTGCCGCAGGCACCGATGGTGGTCTGGCTATCGCCGGAATCAGCGGCGGCGTGACCATCATCACCTCGGTCAAGGAATCGCAGAAGAACGACGATTGGAACAGTTGGGAATGCGGCGGCCAGAACTGGCCCAACGCCTCGTAAGCCATGAAGGAAGGCCAGAAAGTCCAGTTCGTGCGCGACCACGAAGCTCCGCTCAAAAGCAGCGCCACGCCGATGGTGGCGGCAGCGCTCTCCAGCGGCTTTGCATTTGCCGGAGAGAAGCCCCTGCTCGATACGCTGGAGGAAGTGGACGGCGCTCCACAGCGCACCGCGACCTGGAGCCTGGACGGCGGCATCACCGCCACGTTCCGTCCTGCCTTCAAGGAGGAGACGATTGAGTTCGCCGAGTTCCGCCGCCGCTTTGAAAGCCTCGAGTGGTGCGGCGCCAATCCCGATCATCCCATCGCCTACCTGCGCGCGTTCAGCGACAAGCTCAGTTCGTTGCGCAACGAACTGCGCGCCATGAAGCCTCTCCTCCTGGTCCGACGCGGACGCCGCTTCGCTCTGATCCCGCAGGATGCCGCCCCTGAAAAGAAAGCCCGCATTCTGAGCGAACTCGGATGAACCCGCCGGACGCAAGAATGCAGTTGCTCGAGGCGGCGATTGCCGAAGGCCCGGGTGAGTTGTTCGGCTTGAAGCTTCGCCCCGTGAGCCTCGGCACGCTCAATCTGTGTCGGCGACTCGGGCTTTCCTTGGTGCTGCATCACGAGCAGGCGGCGCTGATTTCGGAATCTGAACGGCAGCGGCAGGTCATGCTCTTTGTGTGGATGCACTCGGCTCCGCTCACCGAAGTGCTCGCAGCGGTGCGCGATGGTTCCTGGGACGTGCCCTTTGGAGCCTTTGCCGAATCCTCCTCTGAACTGATCGTGCCCGAAGTGCTCGCTGAAATTCGCCGCGTGTCGCAACGGGTGGATGCAGCGCTCGTCGAATTGCTGCCCAAGCCCGGCCGCTCCAGCGATGACGAAGCGCCCGGCGACATCCTAGAGCCGGGGTTCACGGCATCCTTGGTGTTCACGCTCGCCCGCGAGACGGGCTGGGCGGAAGCCTTTCTCCTCTGGCAACTGCCGCTGGCTCGCGCGCTGCAATACTATCACTGCGCTCTGCGAGCCTCGCTCGCCTGGACCGTGAAACCAGGCCCACCTGTGCAGGCGCAGATCAACAAGCTGGAGCAGTGGGCCGCTGCGTTGACGCCGGACGAGGATGACGAATGAGCCGCGAACTGCGCATCAACACAACGGCCTTCAATGCCGCGCTCAACCGCTTCATGCAGCATTCCAAGCGTGATGCGGAAGTCGTGCTGCGCCAGCAGGCACGCGGCTTGATGAAAAGCCTCATCGACGTCACTCCGCCTGGTGGTCGCAACGTCAGCAACGCCAAGGCACGGGCGCGCGGCATCAACAGCCTGAAAGCCGATGCGTTCAAGGTCGTGGAGGTTGTATCGCCCAAGCGCGCGGAGGAAACGAACGTAGAGCCCCTCATCAGCCGCCACCGCGTTCAGGGCCGGGTGAAGCAGGAAGTCACGCCGCGCATTCTCGTGTCCGCCGCCGCGCTGCGTGCCTACCTGAAGAAGCAGCAGGCGAAGGTGGGCTTCCTCGCCTCTGGCTGGAATCAGGCGGCATCGAAGCTCGGCTTCAAACCTCCCGCGTGGATCTGGAACAATCGCGGCCCGGGTGCCGTGGTGGTCGAGGTCAACGACCGTCGCATTGCCGTGCGCGCCACCAACCGCGTGAAATACGCCAGCGGGTTCCGTGACATGAGCAGTCTCGTGCAGTGGGCTGTGAATTTGCAGACGCAAAAGCTGCGCCGCCAGTTGAGCAAATTCCTAGCCGGCACCGCCCGCCGCGCCGGGTTCAAATCCTGACACGCCATGGCCGCCATCACCGCCGAGCTTCAGCTCGAAGTTTCCAAGTTCCAGCAGGCGCTTCGCCAGGCGCAGACGCAGTTGCGTGGGTTCAAGGGAACGGCGGAAAAGGAAGGCAAGGGCTTGGGCAGTTCGCTCTTCGGTGAACTCGGCAGCCAGGTTGCGGGTCTTGCCACCGTGGGAGGCATCACGGCGCTTGCCGCCAGCGTGAAAGGCATCATGTCGGACTTTGATGATCTGGCCGACACCGCGCTGCGCCTGAATGAAAGCACCGAAACACTCCAGCGCGTGGGTGGTGCCGCCGAACTCTCGGGCACTTCCGTGGAAGGTCTGGCCAATGCGTTCATCAAGCTGGAGCGCAACCTTGGGGATGTGGAAAACTCGAAGGCGCGTGAGGCTCTCGAACGCTACGGCCTTACCGCCGACACGCTCGCCGCCATGCCGTTGGATCAGAAGATCCTCGCGTTGTCGGAAGCGTTTCAAAAAGCACGCACCGAAGGCACCGGGTTAGCCGATCTTCAGGCGCTGTTGGGCAGGGGAGGGGCAGAATTGATCCCGCTGCTCTCGGCCAGCCGGGAGGAAATCGAAAAGCTCTTCGCATCCGTGAACGTGGTGTCGGACGACTCCGTGCAACGCATTGCCGCGATGAACGACGAGTTCGATTCGCTCGTGATGAACGCCAAGGCGTTTGCCGCCGAGGTGATTGTTGCGAACGTCGGTCTGGCCAAGATCGCAGGCCGTCTGCTCAAGGGCGAAGCCTTTGGCAACATCCTCAACGACATGGGCAAAGAGGGACTGGACGCCGATATCGAACGCGTGGCCAAGGAGCGCGGACGGAAGAAAGCCGCCGAAGCGCTCAAACAGGCCGAGGCTGAAAAAGCGGCGGCTGCCGCGGCGAAGGAACGGCAGAAGGCTGAGGACAAGATCAACGAGCAACGTCGTAACAACGCCCGGATGCGGGGGGACATCAGCCAGGGCGAACTCGACGTGCTGCCCGACGAGCAAAAGTTCCAGGCGCTCCAGGACAAGCTCCGGGAAGTCTTCATTGACGCGCAGATCAACTCCGGCAAGAGCATCCAGCCCACGCTCGAAGGACTCAAGAAACTCGCCGACGAGCAGCACACGGCGGGCAACTTCCGCAGCGAAGGTGCCACCCTGGAGCGGCTGAAGGAAGCGCAGCGCATGCAGCACGAGCTGGATCAGCTCTCGGCGAAGATGCGCGAGAGCGGAGCCAGTGCTGCCGCCGATGCCGCCGCGAAGGCGGAGAGGGACGCGAAGAAGATCAAGCCTCTGCCCGAGGTGCCGCAGTATCGCACGGCGGGCAGCCTCGCCGGAGCCGTCAACCTCATCATGGGCCGCTCGGCCAATGAACTCATCCTCGATGAATCCAAGAAGCAGACGGGCGAGCTTCAGCAGATCAAGCACACCCTTGAGCAGATCCGTGACAAGCCCGCCACCGCATCCCCGAATCGCGTCACAGCCGCTGCGATGCCAGTCGACACGACAGCCCGGTTTGGATGAGCACTTCTTTTCAAATGCTGGGCCTGAGCGGCAGCCGCGATGAACGCGGGCTGATCTCCATGGCGCTGCCGTTCAACTGCGCCACCCTCGATGAAACCCTCAGCGTGGGCCGCGTGTTTCCCTTTGGTCTGCCCGAGACGCGCCGTGTCGTGACACAGCTCGAAGACGGATCATTTCAGGCCACCGTCACCTTTGAGGGCATCGAAGGCAGCGGCGAGAGCGGCGATTCGGAAACCTATGAGTTTGATTCCATGTTCCGCGAGGAGCCCATCGAATCGCACCCCAACATCGACAAGATCAAAAGCGCCTATGGCGGCTACGAGCGCGACGGCCGCATCCTCTTTCCCGAGAAGCTCACCTCATCCAAGTCGAGCGGTAGCGGTTTGAGCGGAAGCAAGAGCACGTCGGGCGACAAGAACCCGCTCTTTGGCATGACCACCTACCTTGTGCTCAATGCCGTGTTTCGTCACACCTACCTGCGGCGCACGATCCCAGGTGATCTGCTCGATCGCGTGGGCACCACGGTGGACCGCCTGCCGGAGAGCTTTCCTACACCGGCGGGGCGCAACTGGCTCATCATGCCGCCCAGAGCCGGGAAGCGCGGCAACGTCTTTGAAATCTCCGAGGAATGGACGCTGAGCAAGCCCGGTGAAAAATGGCCGGATGCGATCTACGGCCTCATCCAGCGCTGAAGACCATGAACGTGCGCGATCTCTACGTGAAGAAGGGCGAGCCGATCCTGCCGGCCTGGAATCGGCTGTTGGAGTGGACCAAGCAGTTCCGGTTGTTTGCCGGTCGGGGCATCCGATTCACGCGCACACCAAATGGCACGTTTGTTATCGCTGACCAGAACACGCTCTCGTGGGATAATCCGTTTCGCGCGCAGGTGAGCGACAAGGAGGCGGCGATCACGCTGGGCACGATCAACAAGCTTGTGCCCACCCTCAACGGCGTGGCTCTTGATGCTAGCACCGTGCCCAAGCTCAAGATCACGGGCGGACCCAACACCGATCTGCGCTCGTGGATTTGCGTGGATGTGCGAGTCGATTTGGCGAGCGGCCAGATCAACACCGAGGACAAAGACTCCGTCACCATCACTCACGTTCGGGAACTTGATCCACGCACCAGCGAGGGCGGGAGTCCCGATGACGGTCGCGGCACCGGACGTCATCCGCTCGCCATGCTGATCTGGAGCACGGACAAGTCGAGCATCCGGCGCACGCACCAGATCACGCACTTCAACCAGCAGCACCGGCTTATCGTTGCGACTGACAGCCAGCCCTCACGTCACTTGTTCTGGCCGGAATGAACACGATCAACGCCAGCGAATGGAACCGGCTCGTCGATGAGTTGCGCCGCAACCAGGTGATGGGAAGCACGATGCTCCAATCGGGCGTATGGCGTCACCCGTGGCAGATCACGCCATCCTGGGATGCGGAACACCAGCGCTGGGCGGCCACCATCGAGCCGGGGTTCGTCAATGGACTGGACGCGACGGTGAGCATCGCACTCAGTGAATCACCCGAGGCCACACGTTTGCGTCACGCTGAACTCGGCATGGAGGAAGCGGATCGCGTCGATGCCCGGCTCACGGACGTTCCGCTGCTCCCTCTCACCGCATGGCGTGCCATCGGGGCGGATGCCGATCCACAGAGCGCATCAGTCACGCCGCAGCTCACGCTCACCGTGAGCTTTGAACCCGTGCCCGAGTTCTTCACCGCGCTCGGCGTGGGTGAACCGCTCAACATCGGCTCGCAGATTGACGACCTCGGCATTGTGACGCGAGTGTCGGGTGAAGTGGATGCGGTAGCGGAGAAGCGGCTCCTCCGCTCCTGTGATCTCGTGCTCTATCAGGATCGCTTCGCCACCTCCACGCAATGGACACAGGGCCTGGGAATCGACGGCACGTTCATGCAGTTCAACGTCATCTACCAGATCCCGCCTAAGATGCGCGAGCGTGCCTACCTCCGCGTGACCCGGAAATATGAGCCGGTCTCCTCCGCCGAGATGCAGGACCGATTGAAGGGTGATTGGACCGACCAAACGTTCGACGCACTTCACCTGGCCACCATCTATATGGTGTCGCCGGAGGGCGCGGCTTATGGCAGCGCGCCCGACGATAAGTGGACGCCGTATGTGAAGCACCGCGTGTTCTGGAACTTGAACCACGCAAGCAACGTGCTCGAGCCAGCCCTCAAGCGTGAGAACATTGTGTTCAACACCGGGCTTGCGATGGGATTGCTCGACAGCATCGCTAACCAGATCCTCGCCACCATCAACGATCAGAATGCCGCCATCGCCGAGTTCCTCGGGCGCAACACATTGGAAGGGAGGTTCTGGAGCACATGAGCAGCGATGGTTATGGATTGGACAAGGCTGCGCGGCTTGAGGCGCAGCAGCAGGAAGAACAAGCAGCGGTGCCGGTTCTGGAGCCGGAGTTCCCGTTTACGGTGGTGGTGTTTGATCCGGTGTTTTTCGATGTGCCTGCCAACCCGAGCGGGTAAAGAGAGTTGCTCCAACCGTCATTCGGATGGCCAGATCAGCGGTGGAAACATTTTGTTACTATTTGGCAATATCTAGGAACTTATGGTATCGTTCTGCCCTGTGAAGAGTCGAAATCAAAAGGTGCTGAAACTCGCCCGGTCGCAAATCCTGCGACCGCGAGAACTCGCGTGCCTGGGCGTCACCCGCAAAAGACTTTCCAGTCTGGTGGCCAGCGGCGAACTACTCCGCACCGCACGGGGCCTCTACCTCTCCCCGGAACTCGAAATTACGGAGCATCATTCGCTTGCCGAAGTGGCGAAACGTTTTCCGCAAGCCGTGATCTGCCTGCTGTCAGCGCTCCAGTTCCACGAACTGAGCCTTGAAATGCCGCATCAAATCTGGATAGCCCTCCCCAAGGGTGCGCGCATACCCCGTCCCAAAGACATGAGCCTGCGCGTGATGCGATTCTCGGAACCGGCTTTCTCCGAAGGCATCGAGACGCACCGCATCGAGGGAGTCGAGGTCAAAATCTACTCGCCTGCAAAGACCGTGGCCGACTGCTTCAAGTTCCGAAACAAGATCACCACCGCCGTCGCTTACGAAGCCCTGCAAAACGCATGGAAGGAGAACATGGCCACCGCTGCCCAACTTGTGCGTAGCGCCAAAACCTGTCGCGTGTATAACGTTATGCGTCCTTATCTGGAGACGCTTGCGTGAACAAAAAGAAAACCAATATGGCAGCCTCGGTGCGCGCCCGGCTTCTGAAACTGAAGCAGGGCACAACACAGGATTACAACCTGCTGCTCGCCCGCTACTGCCTGGAACGGCTGCTTTACCGGCTCGCTCAGTCAAGGCACCGGGAAAATTTCGTGCTTAAAGGCGCGATGCTGTTTGCGGTATGGGGAGGCTCTCCGCACCGGCAAACCCGCGATCTCGATCTGCTGGGCTTCGGTGAAAGCGCACAGGCCGCGTTGAAGAAAGTTTTCCGCGAAATCTGCTCTCAGGATGTGGACGATGACGGCGTGACGTTCGATGCTGAAAGTGCCGCGACCGGCGCAATCCGTGACGAAGCAGAATACGGCGGTGTGCGGGTGAGAATCATTGCCCGCATCGAGGCAGCTCGAATTCCGTTGCAGATAGATGTGGGGTTTGGGGACGCACTCACGCCTCCGCCTCAAGAAATGCCGTATCCGTGTCTGCTCGACATGCCCGCCCCGGTGCTGCGCTGCTACGCACGGGAAACCGTGATCGCTGAAAAGCTCTCGGCCATCATCAAGTTGGGAGAGATCAACACGCGGTTCAAAGATTACTTCGACCTGCTGTTTCTCGCGGAGCACTTCGACTTTGACGGGGCGCTTGTCCGCGAGGCCATCGAAGCGACACTCACGCGGCGCGGCTGGCTAGAGCTCGTGAGCACGGAACCGGAAGGACTCCGAGCCTCGTTTGCGACATCTGAGCGCGTCGCGCAATGGAAAGCCTTCTGCGACAAGAGCGCGCTTGCGATGGAGCAGACGCTGGACGTTGTGGTCGAGCGTGTCGCAACTTTTGTGATGCCACCGCTTCAAGCCATCCGCAAAAAGACGGCGTTCAAGAAGCGCTGGAAAGCAAGCGGTTCGTGGAAATGAACATGCGAGGCCGAGGCAACAAGCCTGCGGGTTCAAGCCTACTTGGGGACTCTGGAGTTCGTTACAACGACAACCTCCTTTGACACGCCACCGGCGGTGTGCAGCCGCTGCTCTACGCGAACCTATCAAAGAAGACGCTCTCCGAGACCCAGTCCGGCAGTTCCATCTCGTGGCCACGGCTTGTTGCCGGTGAAGACCTGGTCCTGAAGCTCCGGCTGGTGCAATCTCTCGACGGCCAGGTCATCGCGGCCCGCCGCACCATCAGCACGCTCAAGGTCAGCATCGGCGAGAAGGATGCGCGCCCTCTCGATGGCTCGTTCCGACTCAAGCTAGGCACGGACCCTGAAAACCCCAGCGTGAACACCACGGCGAAGATCTCCCAAGACGCCGCCAGCCAAACAATAGGCAACCGGATCAGCCTCGGATGGCTTATATAAACCAATAAAAGGACGATAAACTTGACAAGTTTATCGTCCCAATTGAGTTTATCGACGTGCAAATCTCAACAGCCCACCAACTGAAGAGCCATTTGGAGACACTCTCCGGCATCAGCCCTCATCTCCAGCCGCTCGAGGTGGCGCACCTACCGCTTTTCCTCCGAAACCGGTTCTCTTTCTACTCTGTGGAGTTGTTCGGGAAGTCATGGTGCCTAGCGCAGGAGGACGAGTCTTGGGACACGGGTTCCCCCGGAGAATATGAAAAGCAGGAGCAAATCCTTCGGCCATACTTGAAGGCCCCAATCGTCTTCGTTCTTTCGGCCCTGCCCTCGAATGCCAGAAACCGGATGGTCCAAAAGGGAATTCCCTTCATCGTGCCCGGCACTCAGACCTTTCTTCCAAGCGCCCTTGTGGATCTCCGGGAGCGTTTTCCCAAACCTAGTGGGAAGGGCCGCACTTCGCTCGGTCCGACCGCCCAGCTCACCCTTCTCTACCATATGGTACGGGAGCCATTGAGTGGCCTGCCGCTGAAGAGCATCGCCGAAAAGTTGCACTGCTCCGCGATGATGCTGAGCAAAGTGAAGGACGAATTGGAGGAAGCCGGAATCTGCGATGTGGAGCGTATCGGCCGCTCGATGGCGCTGAAGTTTTCCGCAGCGAACCGAGCCCTCTGGGATCTCGCTCAGAGTCGGCTGACCTCTCCAGTCAAGAAAACGCGATGGGTCCAGTGGAAAACGCCGGGGTATCCCGCACTGCTTTCTGGGATCAGTGCTCTTAGCCGGCGCACCATGCTCGCCGCCGACCGGCTTCCCACCTACGCGCTGGGTCCCAAAATGCTCGAATCGTGGCTGGAGCGAGGCACTTTGACCGGATGCCCCGATGCCGAGCAGGCGACAGCAAAGATCGAGGTCTGGTCTTACGAACCGAAACTCCTTGGCGATAACGAGGTCGTCGATCCACTCTCGCTCTATCTCAGCCTGCGCTACAACGCCGATGAGCGCGTCCAACAACAGCTCGAAAGACTCATCGAGGAGGTCCAATGGTAAAGGGGCTCAATCTCTTCCGTGAGCGGTTTCGACCATTTCAGGGTTTGATGACCCTGATCGGTGGAGCGGCGTGTGACGAATGGTTCACCACGAACGGGCTGACCTTCCGTGCAACAAATGATCTCGACCTGGTGATCATGATGGATGACGTGGACCCAGCGTTCATCTCCGCCATACGAGCCTTTGTTGCAGAAGGCGGATACGAGATCAGTGAACGCAGCGAAGGCGTCCCCATCCTCTACCGTTTTTCCCATCCCGCCCGCGACGATTTCCCCGCCAAGTTGGAGTTGAGCAGCAGGAAGCCGGATCGCTTCGAACTTAGCGACGGGCAAAAATACATTCCCATTCCCGCAGAAATGGGACGCCATAGTCTCTCTGCTATCTTGCTTGATGACGCCTACTTCGGCCTCATCCAAGCACACCACGATGAGCGCGATGGCTTGTGGGTCGCCAATGCCACCGCCCTGATTCCACTGAAAGCCCATGCTTGGCTCAACTTGACGAGAGCCATGGCAGCCGGTGAACCAATTGACTCCCAAAACATCAAAAAACACCGGGCTGACGTCTTTCGCTTGGCTGCCACTCTCCCAGGGGAGGCAGGCCCGGAGCTGACTGCGTCCATTGGCGCTGACCTCGCCAGCTTTCTCGAATCCTTTCCCTTGAGCTCTGCGGAGTGGCCCGCCATCATCGCGTCACTGGAAGCCACTTTCGGAACCAAGCTGCAACCAGCAACTCTGCGCGCAGCCGTCCAGACCTACTTTCGCCTCCCGGCGGCGTGAATGCGTCACCTTCAAAGATCCGCCGTTATGACCGTCCGCATCCCAGGCATATCAACAACCTTCGATCTCGAACTTAGTTGTCCAGGCATGACGGCTGCCAGCCTAGCGACCGAGTTGTTGCTGAGAGCGACCGCGCTCTCTGAATGTAGTGTTGGGCGCAGCGGTGATGACTCCGGTTCGGAAGTGCGATTCATGGTTATGCGCACAACGAGCAGGGTTGTCTACGGAGCAGAGTTCTGCCTTGATGGCGACCGGCTGCTTGTCGCTTACTTCACTTCTCCTGCGGACTGGCCCTCAGCAAAGCGCGCCACTGCTTGTGCTGAGGCTTTTGAGCCGCTTTTCTCACTCGTACATTTGAAGAGTAACGCGCATGCAAGCGTAGCTCCTCGCTGACAAGACCACTGCTTTGACACGCGACCCGCGGTGTGCAGCCGCTGCTCTACGCAAACCTATCGAAAAAGACGCTCACCGAGACCCAGTCGGGCAGTTCCATCTCCTGGCCACGGCTCGTGGCGGGTGAAGATTTGGTGCTGAAACTCCGGCTTGTGCAGTCTCTCGACGGTCAGGTCATCGCGGCCCGTCGCACCATCAGCACGCTCAAAGCCAGCATTGGTGAGAAGGATGCGCGCCCTCTCGATGGCTCGTTCCAGATTAAGCTCGGCACGACCCCTGAAAACGCGGGCGTGAACACCACGGCGAAGATCGCCCACAACGCCACCGCTGACCAGTTCGCCGCTGCGCTTAACGCACCGAGCGACGGAGCACTCGCTGCTATGCAGCCCTTCACCTGCACGGCCCGCGACGGCTCCTTTCTGGTGCGCGCTGCCAACGGCGCGCAGGTGATGTTCAGCGTGACCGACAACGAACTCTGGCCCGTTTCGTTCGTCACCATCCGCGAGTTCAGCTACGACGAAGGCCACAGCTACGAGTTCAGACTCACGCAGGCGCCGGTCGCGGAAACCACCGGCTTCAATTCCATTGTTCCGGAGATTCCCTCGATCACCCCGATCCAGACGGGGAGCGAGAACAGCGGCGTCAAGATCAACGAAATCCAACGTCTCTTCGTCCCGCCGGAGAACCCAGAAAATTTCTCCTTCCGCCTCACCTTCGGCTTCAAGAAAAGCGATCCGATCGTCCTGCCCACCACCGCCGAGGAAATCCTCGATGCGCTGGCTCCGCTCGCTGATGCGGATGCCGGCGAAGAGTTCCGCGTGTATCCCGGACAGGACGCCGTGTTGATCGAGTTCACGGGGGATGCATGGGCGGGCAGCAACCAGGTGCAGCTCGGCGTGCAGGTCATTGATGAAGCTCCCGCTGATCCCACGTTCACGATCTCCACGGCCACCGCCGAAATGGCCATTCGCGCCCGCAGACCTGACAACCTCGGTGAGATCAAATTGCCGTTGGAACTCACGCTGGGTCTTGAGGATGAGCAGGACGAACTTACGATTCGCACGATCAAGTTTCGTGCTGATTTGGTCTTTCTCGTTCCGGTCAATCAATCTGCATTCAGCGCCGCCGCCGCTCTCAACTGGAACCAGCCGCTCAGCCGCGAGAGCTACCTGCAATTCTCCCCGTCGCAAGTCGCCACGGGTCAGCGCCATTATCTCATTACCTCATTGGGCGACGGCGCATCCGATGAGATTGAGGTCAATCACAACCTCAACACGCGCTATCTGCTCGTCCAACTTCAGCAGTCCGCCGTCGATGGACTTTTTCTCACCCACGGCACCGACTACCAGGTGCGCATCGTGTCGAACAATGCGATCACGCTCATCTTTCCCGGCGGCGCTCCCGCTACCGCGTCACTCATCGGTCAGATCAGCACCGCCTCTCACGATGCCAACTTTGAGCCGCACACCCACACCATCGCGGAGATCGACGGACTGGAGGAGCGTCTCTCCGCAGCCGAGAGCGCGCTCGCCGAACTTCAGACTCTCGCACCAAGCGGTTCCATCGCCTCGTCGGCAAACGTGAGCACCGCGCCTTCTCTCGACATCACGCTGCCGTCCTTCGTCGAAGCCTGTCCTGCCTTGCAGCCCGATCTCACCAGCAGCACCGAGATCAAAAGCCTCGCGGACATTCCAGCTTCATCTCTCCCGAGCAACGGTGGCTTGCTCCCCGCCGTGCATGACGTGGCGGTCGAAACTCTGCCAGGGACAATTCCTGCTGCGGCAGACTCATACAAAGGGCGGGTGTTTCGCAACGCGGGCGCGAACGACGTGGAACTCGACGGCGGCTACGGCCGCAAGCTCGTTGCCATCCGCCCGAGGGAATACGCGGCGTGCGACGGTCGATCCTGGTATCCGGTGAAGCGCTACGATTCGCCGGGCGCGCCCGTGACCATGACCATCGACATCAACACCGATGTGTGCACGGCGGCGGCTCATCCATTCAGCGATGGCGACGCGGTCATGCTCGCAACCACCGGCGTTCTACCCACGCCAGCACTGCCTGACACGCAGCACTACGTTCGCGACAAAACGGCGAACACGTTCAAGCTCGCGGCCACACCGGGCGGCGCTGCGATCAATTTCCTGATCGCGCCGAGCGGCGTTCAAACCATTTTCACCGCGCCGAAGAGCACGTTCTATCCGGCCGACTTCGAGCGCGAGCTGTTCGTGCTTCCGGTGAAATCGAAGCAGTTCCGCATCAAGCAGACGCTCGAACTCTTTGCCGGCATCGAAGCCGCCCTGGTGAACGTGAAGGTGGCGCATCCGCGCACCAGCGATCTGCGCTACCGCAGCCAGCTCACCAAGGCGCAGTGGTCGCTCGTGCTCCGCTGGGGCATAGCCACCAGCGAATCATCGCCCACCCCCACGGGCGCTAACCTCAAAGGCATCAGCTGGAACACCACGCCCATTCTGGAGCAGCGCATCGATCTCGTCGCCTCGCCCATCGTCCACACCTTCGGCTGCCGCATCAAGCGCACCACCGAGAGCACGTTCACCGTGGAGGAAATCCTCTACGGGCGCGCCACCGCTTCCGCCGCGTCCATCACCACGGCTGATTTTTATCTCGGCGCATGGTTGGAGCGATTCGACACCGAGGACGGCGTATCCGATCCGCGCGGCCTCGCCCTCCTCATGGGCCTGACGCGCAGCAACTCCGCGGATCCCGAAGCCAATCTCGGAAAGCTCACCATCAAGTAAACAACCACCATGCCCGCTCCCGTCATCAATCCTCAGTCGAGCGTCCCCGTCCTGCGGGTGAATCAGCCCTACACGTTCAACCTCGCGCTCACCGCAACGAGTGATGCGGCTACCAGTTGGGCCGCGCTCGACTCCCTGCCGCCGGGCATCACGATCAATACCACCACCGGTGTAATCAGCGGCACACCAACGACCGCAGGCGTGCACGAGGTTCGCATCACGGCGACCAACAGCAGCGGCACCAGCACCGCCGTTACGGTGGCCTTTGGCATCCTGCCGGTGCCCTACACCGCCGAAGGCACCATGGAGATCAACATGGATCTCGACACTCGGCAGGTCTGGAATCCTCGAGTCGGTAACGATGCGCGGCCGCTCTTTGGCAAATACAAAGACAAGACCACCATCAGCCTCGGGATTCTCAAGAGCGGCCTGCTGCAGGATCTCAATCTCGCCGGTGTGAATGTGTGGCTGCGTGAGGACGATGACTCGAAGGCGTTCAAGATCTCGACCGGCGACTTTGCCAAGCTCGGCCAAGGCGATAACGCGCGCTACACCGTCGAGCTTGACTGGCTGAAGGATCAAATCAAAAGCATGCTCTCCAATGCGCCGAAGCCGACCTCCATTGGCATCTTTGTGTGGGCTGAGATCGAGATTGTGATTCTTCAGTCGCCTCCCGGCGGTGGCTCCGCTGGACTCTGCCCGCTCACCACTCAGACGTTTGTCTGCCAGATCCAAAACGACTGCACCTAGACATGAGCACCGC
>CAXNNN010000017.1:0-18476 GCA_964203095.1 Verrucomicrobiaceae bacterium
CGTTTATTAGCATTAGGCGTCCCTGATTATAATGGTGTTGGGCACCCAAAATCGGCATTTTTTGGTAGGGCTTATCATCAGGCTCAGTATAATAACGAATATGGAACCGCAAGCTTCTTTGCTTCCGGTACCGTCATCGGTAGTGGCCTCAATGGGGCATTAGGAATAGGCTATTTTTTTAATGATAACGATTCTATACTTAGTATCTCCACTGATCAGCTCAACAAGAACATCGGCTTCAAAACTGGCACGGGCAACTGGGGCTGGGCCAATGTGAGCTGGAATGCGACGGCCAAAGCCCTGACGATTAACTCCGCTTACGTCGAGTCGGTGGCTGGCAACACCATCACCGTCGGTGATATCGGCGCCGTGCCTGAGCCAAGCCGCGCGCTGCTGGCACTGGCCGGTCTGGGCGCTGCTGGTCTGCGCCGCCGCCGCAAGCAGGCCGCCTAATCGCCACTCAGCGACATCGCTCAGAATCACTCCAGTGCGGGCAGCAGTGCCCGCACTTTTTTTGGTGCCGAGCAAGGCCCAGAATGTTCAGCCGTATCTTGTCGTCCTCTCTTCGATGGAAACCGCCCTTGATCCCATGAAACACGTCCTAACCTCCTTGCTCCTCAGTGGGCTACTCGCCCCCCTCCAAGCTGCCGAGCCAAGCACAATCGAACCAGCCATTCGCGTCCTGATCTGGGATGAGCAGCAACCGCAGCAAAAACCGGCCTATGGTGACAAGTTCCTCGGCGAAACCATTGCCGCTCAGCTGCAGAAACGACCGGGCCTTCAGATCAAAACCGCCAAGCTCGATGAGGCCGAGCAAGGCCTGAGCGACGCGACGCTGAATGCCACGGACGTGCTCATCTTTTGGTGTCATCGCCGCGTGAAGGAACAGGACGACAAACACATGGAAGCCGTGGTGAAACGGGTGCTTGAAGGTAAACTCTCCCTGATCGCGCTGCACTCCGCGCATTGGGGCAAGCCCTTCGTCAGGCTTATGCAGGAGCGGGCGAAGGCAGATGCACTCTCGCAGATTCCTGAGACGGAACGTGCCGCAGCCACATGGGAGTTTCTCCAGGATGCCCCGTATTATCAATCTGTAGGCCGCGCCGCACGCATCACGCCCTTTGTCGAGAAGGGCGAGGGCAACCTCTGGAAGCTCACCCTGCCAGCCTGCGTCTTCCCGGTGTATCGCAATGACGGTGCTCCCAGCCATGTCAGGACCCTGCTACCGCAGCATCCCATCGCCGCTGGACTGCCTGCACAGTGGGACATTCCCCAGACGGAGATGTATGGAGAACCCTTCCATGTGCCCACGCCGGATGAGGTGCTGTTCGAAGAGACCTGGGACAAGGGCGAGCACTTCCGCAGCGGGTGCGTCTGGCAGGTGGGCAAAGGCCGCGTCTTTTACTTCCGGCCCGGGCATGAGACCTATCCCGTCTTCCAGCAAGCCGGCCCCCTGCGCGTCCTCGAGAACGCCGTTCGCTGGCTAGCCGGAAAGTAGATCCAAGAGCGGACAATGCTGCGGAATCTCCGCCAACAAGCGTAACGACGCTGTCCGCGCTTCTGCGCTTGCTCCTTTCGGTAACGTTGGCCACCAGAAGCAAGATTTGATCAATAAGGTGATGAGCTGATCCATGCGCTGTTAAGACAGCATTTCGCAAGCATGGCGATAAGTGGCGTCCTTCCTGACGTTACCCCTTTGCCATGCTAAAAACTGCTCTCTCTTCTGCCCTGCTGCTCACGCTTCTTGTTTGCACATTCGCCAAGCTCCACGCCGCCGATACTTTCGCGCTTCCAGATCCGTGGAAGCACCAAGACATCGGCAGCGGACAAGTCGGCAAACCAGTGCCGCCTGTGCCTGTGGAGAAATTTGGCAAGAACGCCCTCTTTGGGAAGGGCGGAACGCTCGCAGGCTCGGCAAAGCATGCTGAGGGCGTGTTCACACTGGAAGGCACGATGGACATCTGGGGACCGATGGACGGAGGGCATTTCGTCTGGCAACCGATTCAAGGAGACTTCGTCTTCAGCGCGCGAGTGGCCAGCATGGGCAACCCAGGCAACAACAAGCACGCGAAGGCGAGCCTTTGCATCCGTGAATCGCTCGAAGGCGGGTCGCGTCGAGTCGCGCAGACCATCACGCCCGTGGACGGCACTCAGTTTTTGTTTCGCGAAGCGACGGACGACAAGACGGTGCGCGTGATGCCCGATGCCGCTGCGCCACCGCCCAGCGTGCCCAAGGAAAAGTTTCCCTGCTGGCTCAAGCTGGTGCGCCGTGGCAATGAGTTCACCGGCTATGAGTCCCTCGATGGCGAAACGTGGTGGCTCACCGGCACGATCAAGCTCGACCTGAAAGCCGATGCCCTCATCGGCCTCGCATCTACCTCACACACGACGAACTCGCTGACGACATCGGTGTTTGATCACATCACGCTCACCAAGACTTCCAAATAGGACCGCTGATGCACCGCACTTCCATTGTTAGCCTTTTCACCGCATCAGCCCTGCTGAGTATCAGCTTCATTCCCGTGCAAGCACAGCAGAAAGCTCAGCCTCAGCACATCGCTCGGCTCATGACCATCGGCATTGATGGCTCTGATCCGCGTGTGCTTTTCGAAACCGCCGACATCCAGGCACCGAATTGGACACCCGATGGCAAATGGCTCATTTGCAACGGCACGCTCGCAGGCGAGAAGGCACTGATGCGCATCGCTGCGGATGGCAGCACGCAGCCGGAAAAGATTCCGACGGGAGACATCAAGGTCACCAGCAACGACCACATCCTCTCACCGGATGGCAAGACGATCTACATCACGGCAAAGAGTCATCTCTATGCGTTGCCCTTCGGAGGCGGCACGCCAAAGCGACTCACCAATGAGCATCCGGCAGACATGGGATTCAAATACTTCCTCCACGGCATCACGCCTGATGGCAAAACGCTGGCCTACGTTGGTGTGAACCAAGTGGGCGATGATGCCTGGGGCCGATCCGATCTCTACACCATCCCCGCCGCGGGGGGGAGCGACATTCGCCTGACCGATACCCCAGCGCCCGACGATGGCCCTGAGTATTCACCCGATGGTAAGTGGCTTTACTTCAACTCCGAACTCAACGCCAAAATCCCCGGCCACGCCCAGTGCTACCGCATGAAACCCGACGGCACCGGCATCGAGCAACTCACCCACGACGAGCGGGTGAACTGGTTCCCGCACATCTCGCCCGATGGACAATGGATCGTCTATCTTAGCTTCCCACCCGGCACCGTGAAGCATCCCGCCGACAAAGCCGTCATCCTCCGCCGCATGAGGCCTGATGGCAGCGAACAAGCCGACATCATCGCCTTCAACGGCGGCCAGGGAACCATCAACGTCAACAGTTGGTCCCCCAACAGCCAACGCTTCGCTTTCGTGATGTATCCGTTGATCGCTGAAGCAAAGAGCAAGCCTTGATTAGACCACGCCGAAGTGAAGTTTGAGAGTTAGGCCTCACCTCTAGCGTTTAAAGGGCCGCATGAAACACCTGCTGCTCTTCCTTCTCCTGGCGACCCCGCTCTTCGCGGCCACGCCCAACATCGTCATCATCCTCGCCGATGATCTCGGTTATGGCGACATGCACGCGAACAACCCAGAGCGCTCCAAAATCCCAACGCCGAACATGGATCAGCTGGCAGCAGACGGGATGCGGTTCACGGACGGGCATTCGAGTTCAGGCTGCTGCTCGCCATCGCGTTACACGTTGCTCACGGGGCGCTATCACTGGCGCACGACGCTTCAGTCAGGCATCGTCGGTGTGTGGGAAAAACCGCTCATCGCCCCGGATCGCCTGACCATTGGCAAGCTGGCGCAGCAGCATGGCTATCGCACCGCCTGCATTGGCAAATGGCACCTCGGCCGCGATTGGCCAATCACCGAGGCGCAAAAGACGCACTTCAGCGGATTCGGCGGCAAATCGGGCGGCGGTGGCGCGGTCTCGACGTCGATCACCGATGCTCATCGCGAGACATGGAAGACCGTGTTTTCCCAGCGCATCCCCGGCGGACCCACGGAGCGTGGTTTTGATGAGTACTTCGGCACCGACGTTCCCAACTGGCCGCCCTATTGCTTCATCGACGGCGATCGCACGGTCGGCATTCCGAGCGAGCTGCTGCCCACATCGAAGCTGAAACAGCATCAAGCAAGCCTACAAGGCCCAGCAATGGCGGATTGGCAGTTAGAGGGCATTTTGCCTGCACTGGCAGATCGAGCCGAGAAGTTCATCCAGGTGCAGTCGGCCGCGAATAAGCCCTTTTTGCTCTACCTACCGCTCACCACACCACACACGCCGTTGGCCGTTAATCCGGAATGGAAGGGCAAAAGCGGCCTGAACAGCGACTACGCCGATCTCGTCATGGAAACAGACGCGGTGATTGGTCGCGTGCTCGCGGCCTTAGAAGCCGGAGGCGTTGAAAAAAACACGCTCGTGCTCTTCACCAGTGACAACGGATGCGCGCCTTACATCGGCGTGCCGCCCTTGGAAGCACAGGGGCATTTCCCCAGCGGTCCACTGCGTGATTACAAGACCTCCGTGCATGAAGGCGGCCATCGCGTGCCCTTTGTCATCAAGTGGCCCGGGATCGTCAAAGCGGGGACGGTGTGCAAACAGCTTGTGCTCCAAGCCGACACTCTCGCCACACTTGCTGAGATCCTTGGCACCTCATTGCCGGAGACCGCAGGCGAAGACAGCTTCAGCCTGATGCCGCTGCTCAGAGGCGAAGATCGCCCCATCCGAACCCATGCCGTGAACACCGCCTGTGCTGGTACGCCAAGCCTTCGTGAAGGAGCATGGAAGCTCGTCCTCGCAGCGGACCGTGTGATGAAAACGCCTGAACAACTCTACGACCTCGACGAAGACCTCGGAGAAACCACCAACCTTGCCAACCTGCATCCCGACCGCGTGAAGTCCATGCAGGCCACCTTTGAAAAACTCATCCGCAACGGTCGCACCACTCCCGGAGCAGCACAAAAGAACGATCTCAAAGTCGTCCGCTATCCTAAAACCGCCGCCATTGCGAAAGCAAAAAAGAAAGAGTGATGAAAATCGCTCTGCTTCTCCTCACCACGCTCAGCCTTGCTGCCAAGGCAGGCTTTTTTTAACGCCGTATGACGCAGACATGATGAATTCCACCACGAAACAGCGCGATAGAATCACCACGGTGGAGCTGCTCACGCCGATCAAACTCGCTAGCACTTGACATCATTAGCATGTAAGCCACAAAATCGGCTTTTCCAAAGCATGGCATCACAGCAAGTCCTCATCATCGGCGCAGGCGTCATCGGTCTCACCCATGCCGTCACGGCAAGAGAAGCTGGGCATAACGTCACGATCCTGGAGCGCGATGGCCGAGCGCTTGGGGCATCGATTCGGAACTTCGGCACGCTGTGGCCGATCGGCTGTGCATTCGGACCGGAGCGTGATCAGGCGCTGTTTGGGGTGAAGCGTTGGAAGCAGATCGCAGCAGCCGCAGGTATCTGGCACAGCGCCAAAGGCTCGCTGAGTCTCGCTTACCGGGAGGAGGCGTGGAGTGTGCTGAATGAGTTCGGAGGAGAGAATAGCGACTTTGAATTGCTAGAGGCTGCGGAGGTCACACGGCGCTTTCCGGCGGCGAATCCGCAGGGACTGCGCGGGGCTTTATTCAGCAAGGAGGAAACGGTCATCCACACACCCACGGCCATTCCGGCGCTGACGGACTATGCCCGGCAACTCGGAGTAACCATTCACTTCGGCACGCCTGCGGTGAAGATCCATGCAGACAGCGTAGACACGGCAGATGGCCGGACCTTTGCCTTCGATCAACTCGTCATCGCTGCGGGTGAGGAGATGCGTTTGTTCTTCGCGGAGGAATTG
Organism: Verrucomicrobiaceae bacterium; assembly: GCA_964203095.1. Classification (GTDB taxonomy): domain Bacteria; phylum Verrucomicrobiota; class Verrucomicrobiia; order Verrucomicrobiales; family Verrucomicrobiaceae; genus JAEUHN01. The sequence continues at coordinate 5,878 of CAXNNN010000017.1, forward strand.
ACTTCGGCGCAGATCCAACCATGCCGTCTGCAAATGATGCGCACGGTGCCGCAGCCAGCAGGCTTTGAACTTGGGGCCATTTTTGTCAGTGACCTAACACTGTGCCACTATCCAGCCTTCCGAGACTGCCCTAGTTCGGCCAATCTACGCACACGCCTGGAGCAAGAACTGCCGGAGCATCATCGCTCGGGCGTGCACGTCATCGCGGCACAGCATCACGACGGCACACTCACGCTAGGGGACTCGCACGAGTATGGCCTTGACCTGTCGCCAGATAGTCAACCGGAGGTGGATGAGTTGATCCTCGGCGCGTTGCGAGACTTTGCGATCCTCCCAGACCTTCGCATCGCTTCCCGCTGGCAGGGCATTTACTTGAAGAGCAAAATCGGCCAAACGCAGGTGGTGCTGCATCCGCGTGAGCGTGTGACCATGGTCACCGCGATGGGTGGACTCGGCATGACGCTGAGCTGGGGGCTGGCCCAACAAACGATTCAATCCTGGAACTCATGAACCTGCCTGGCCTCATCATCTTCGACTGGGCTGGAACCCTGGTGGACTTCGGTTGCTGTGCGCCGCTCGCGGCGTTTCATCGTGCCTTTGAAAACGCGGGTCTGCCGATTAGCGACGAGATCGCACGCAAACCGATGGGCGCTCACAAACGCGATCATGTGCGCGAGATTCTTCACTATGCGGAGATCGCGGATCGTGTGCGATCAGAGTTGAAGCGCGAGCCGGACGAAACACTCGTGCAGGCCATCTATGACGACTTTGCGCGACTGCTCCCCGCCGAACTGCTCGTTCATGCGGCACCAATTCCGGGTGCGATTGATACCTTGCACTGGCTGCGCAAGCGTGGCATCCGCATCGGCAGCACCACGGGCTACATCCGGGCGATGATGGATGTGCTTGAGCCAGTCGCCCGCGCATCCGGCATTGACCCTGAAGTGGTGATCTGTGCCGATGAAGTGCCGCAAGGCCGCCCTGCCCCGTGGGCCTGCTTCCGTATCGCCGAACAATGCGGCGTTTATCCGCTGTCGCGCTGCATCAAGGTCGGCGACACACCCGCCGACATGGCCGAAGGCCGCAACGCGGGCATGATCTGCATCGGCCTGAATGAGTGCGGCAACGAAGTGGGACTGAACCTGGAAACGCTGCAATCGCTCTCAGCCGGGGAGCGGCAGCAAAGAATCGATGTGGCTGAAAAGCGTCTCAAAGAAGCCGGAGCGGATGTGGTGCTGAAGAGCATCGCGGAGCTGCCTGCTTGGATTGAAGCCAACGGTGCATGAACGCCCATGCCGCCATCTTCGACCAAGCAGGAACAGCGTTCCGCATGGCGGAGCTGCCCTTGCCCTCCGCGCTCAATGCAGGGGAGCTGATCGTGGAGATCACCCTTGCGACGATCTGTGGCTCTGACCTGCACACGCACTCCGGCAGGCGCTTGGAGCCAACGCCTTGCGTGCTGGGCCATGAAGGCGTGGGGCGTGTGATCGCAGCAGGTGCCGGGCGCGAGCGATGGATAGGCAGGCGTGTCACCTGGAGTTCGGCGGACAGTTGCGGTCAATGCACGGCATGCACCCAGTGGGATCTGCCGCAGAAGTGTGAGCGTGTGTTTAAATACGGTCACGCCACGCTGCATGAGTCAAGCGGACTGCATGGCACCTATGCCACACACATCGTCCTCCGAGCCGGAACCCATCTCGTGGAGGTGCCCGATACAGTGGCGGATGCCGTCGCAGCAGCAGCGAACTGCTCACTCGCGACGATGGCCCATGTCACCGAGCACCTGCCATCGCCATGCCATGTCGCGGTGGTGCAGGGGGCCGGTTTGCTAGGGCTGCATGGTTGCGCATTGCTGCGGGCTGCGGGTGTCGAGCGGGTGATCGTGGTGGACACGGATGAGGCGCGACTCGCGCGTGTGGCGGAGTTTGGCGGTGAGGCGATGCACAGCGCGGATGTGCCTTCGCGCAGCGCGGATGTGGTGATCGAAGCGGCGGGCGTGCCATCCATCGTGAACGAAGGTCTGCGATTCTTGCGTCCTGGCGGGCACTATCTTTTAGTCGGCATGGTGCATCCCGATTCGGCGTTGGCCCTCACTGGCGAGGCGATCATTCGCGGCTGCGTGAGCGTGCGCGGTTTTCACAACTACGCGCCGCGTCATCTTGACCAGGCCGTGGCATTCCTCACGCAATCGGTGCTACCCTGGGCTTCGCTCGTCAGTCCACCGCTGCCGTTGACGCAGTTGGAGGAGGGCTTTGCGCTATCGGCGACGCGGCGCTGGGCGCGGGTGGCCATCTCGATGCACCCGTGAATGTGTCGGACTTGTTGCCTTAAACTGTTTTGACCTAGGATTCAAACTTTAACACTTCAACCCATGAATCCTAGCAACCTCAACGACGTGCTGAAAACCCACGTCCGCACCGCTGCATGAGCCATCACCCGCTGCTCACGCGCTGGATGGCACGGCCCTGGTTCTTCACGCTGTGGTGCGTGCTGGCAGCATTCGGTGCCTATGCGTGCATGTATGGCTTTCGCAAGCCCTTCACCGCAGCCGGATTCGGTGGCGCTGAGACCAAGGCCTGGCTGGTGACCGCCCAGGTGATCGGCTACATGCTGTCCAAGTTCATTGGCATCAAAGTCATTGCTGAAATGCCCCCCACCGGCCGCGCTCGAGTCTTCTTAGGCCTCATCGCCATCGCGCATCTGGTGCTGCTGCTGTTTGCCCTCCTACCTGCACCGCTGGATGCCGTGTGTTTGTTTTTGAATGGCCTCGCTCTCGGCATGGTGTTTGGACTGGTTCTCGGTTTTGTCGAAGGGCGCTGCATGACCGAGGTGTTCGTCGCGGGACTGTGCGCCAGCTTCATCCTTGCCGACGGCGTGTCGAAATCAGCTGGGGCGCTGCTTTTACAAAGTGGCATCACCGAGCGCTGGATGCCGTTCACCGCTGGGGTGCTTTTTCTGGCACCGCTCTGGGTGTTTGTGTGGATGCTCCAACAAATCCCACCGCCCACTCAGGACGATGAGGCTGCACGCTCCCGCCGCACGCCCATGAGCGCAGCCGAGCGTTTCACGTTGCTACGGCATCACGGTCTCGGCCTGCTTGGCATCGTGCTGGCGTATCTGCTCATCACTATCCTGCGCAGCCTGCGTGCCGACTTCGCCCCCGAGATCTGGTCCGGGCTCGGCCATGCATCGCAACCGGCCATTTTCACTCAATCCGAGCTGTGGGTCACGCTCATCGTCGTCATCGCCAATGGTGCACTTGTGCTCGTGAAGGACAACCGCCGAGCCTTCTTCACCGGACTACTGCTCTCCATCGCTGGGCTCAGCCTCGGTCTGCTGGCGCTGTGGGCTCATCGCCAGGGCATCCTTTCTCCATTCGCCTTCATGGTGCTTCTCGGCGTCAGCCTGTATGTGCCCTACGTCGCCGTGCATACCACCATCTTTGAGCGATTCATCTCCCTGACGCGCGAACGAGGAAACCTAGGCTTCCTCATGTATCTTGCCGATGCCATCGGTTACCTCGGCTACGTCGGTGTGATGCTCGGCCGCGGCCTGTTTCCAGGACGGGAACACTTCCTCGGCTTCTTCGTGATCACATCCTCCGCGCTTTTGTTGTCCGCGCTCATGCTGTTGCTCATTTCGGTAGCCATCTGTTTCAAGCGCCTGCCGAGAGCTTCCAAGGAGCCAGCATCTGCCGTAACGGCTCCGTGAACTGGTTTTCTTGGCTGACTGCGCTGCCACGGAACGCCGTAGATTAAGGCCACGCTGCTAGCCTTGAACCTGTAAAGTTGCCGAACCGCCGGAAGTTAGGCAGCTGCACAAGCGTTTGATCGACACTACTACAGCATTCCCCTCATGCCTCCCCAATCACCCGCCGCACTGCTTTCGCTTCTCCCGAACGCGCCATACTCGGCACGTCGCTTCCATGAAGGAGCAAGGAAGCTCGTCCTCGCAGCGGACCGTGTGATGAAAATCGCTCTGCTTCTCCTCACCACGCTCAGCCTTGCTGCCAAGGCCGCAGAACCCATTACGCTCATGACCACGCGTGGCAAGCTCCTCGCCAGCGAGGACTTTGCAGCAGCACCTCCGCCATTCACGGGCAAGCCGGTTGGCTTCGCCAGTGGCTTCACTGGGTGGCGCTACAAGAGCAGCAACACGGGTGGCAAAGGAGGTCACTGGGAAATCGCTAACGGCGAGTTTCGAGGAATCGAGACACCCGGCGCAAATCATCCGGCCACAGCTTCGTTTGGGATGACGTTTCAAGACGTGATCATCCAATGCGAAGTGCGCCTCAATGACGTGCCGGACGAGGGACGGAAGTATCGCTCACTCTTTGTGAAAACCACCGATGCCAAGGACTACCTCATCTCGCTCAGCCTCGGCCAAGGCGGGCTTTTTTTGACGCCTTATGACGCGACCAAGATCAATCCCGCCACCAAACAACGCGAGAAAGGCGCAACCGTGAAGATACTCACGCCGATCAAGCTCAACGAATGGCACAGCATCGTGCTGGAGATCCAAGGCAACGCAGTCGTTGGCACGCTGGATGGTCAAAGCATCACGCTGAGCAACCCGCTCATCGGCAGCGCCAAAGACAGCCTCATGCTCGGTGCGGGAACGGAGGCGAGCTTTCGCAAACTGCGCGTCTGGGAAGCGCTGCCGAATGCGGAGTGGGAGAAGAATAAGGCGAAACTCAACCCTGCGGCAAAGCCATGAGAGCGGCGCTTTACCTGTGTCTTTGGAGCGTCTGCCTTGCGACGGCCGAGTTGCCGAAGACGCTTCGGCTTGATCTTCAGCGCCCCATGGATCCGCGACTTGCGAAGATCGAATCCGGCGACTTTGGCAGTGGTCAGGTGCATGTGGCTCGTGCGGCGGTCGAAGTGAAGGCTTTGTCCGGCAAGCTCAAGCCAGGTGATCAACTTGTGCTCGTGGGCACGGCCTGGAAAGAAGCACGATTCACTTTTGAAGGTCATGGCACGGCGGAGGCACCGATCATCATCCGGCCAGAGAAGCCGGGCAGCGTGAGTTTCACCGGCGAATCCGCCGTGACGTTTCATGGCGAGCATCTCATCGTGCATGATCTGGCTTTTCGGGGCGTGACGGTGTCAAAGGTCAACGAGGTGCTCTTCCGCGTGGGCAATGGCGCAGAGAAACCGGCCAACCACTGTCTGTTCAACCGCCTTCACTTTGTGAACTGCGGCTCCACGACCTCTGCCGACTGGCCGAAGCTGCATCTCTGGCTCATGAGCATGCTCGGTCGTGGCAACACGGTGTCGAACTCGACCTTCAGCGGTTTCAAACACATCTGCCAGATGCTCGGCGCGGCAGAACTGCCGAAGGACGGGCTGCAACAACTGCACGTGCTCAACAATCGCTTCATTGACCGCCCGAAGATCGACGAACAAAACGGCTACGAAATTCTGCAACTCGGCTGGAGCGGTGAAAAAGCGGCCGCCACGGGCTCTTTGATCGCTGGGAATACCTTCGAGGACTGCGATGGCGAAAACGAGATCATCTCGCTCAAGGCCTCCGACATCGTGGTGTGTGACAATCAGATCATCGGCTGTCAGGGCGTGCTCTCACTGCGTTCGGCGAATCGCGTGCTCGTGCAGGGCAATCTCTTCGACGGCCAGGGGCAGGAAAACGTCGGAGGCATCACACTCGAAGGCGCGGATCATGTGCTCATTGGCAATACGTTCCGTCGTTTGATGAAACAGCGGAGCTACTACTTCTGGACCCTCGCGATGGCCGCAGGCAGCGCCGAGAACTACGGCGACAATGGCGATGTCGCCGGCTACGGCCGCCCGAAGAACCTCCTCACCACGCAGAACCGCTTCGAGCACTGCGACTCGCGCATCGCCGCTGGCACCTACTTGAGAAAAGAGTTCCCGCTGCTGCCGAAAAACATCCGCGTGGAGCAAAATGCCTTCATTGGCACGAAAGCCACCTCCGTCTTTGATTACATCGCCCCAGACCCGAACGGCGAACTGCCCATGGAGCTGCACGAGTCCAGAAACACCTTCGACCCATGAAATACCTTCTGCTATATCTCTTCGCCCTCTGCCCTTCGCTCTTCGCTGCGCAGCCCAACATCCTGCACATCCTCGCGGATGACATGGGATGGAATGCCTTGAGCTGCTACGGTAACAAGGACCTGCAAACGCCGCACTTGGATCGGCTCGCAGCGCAAGGCATGCGCTTCACCCAAGCCTATGCCGATGCGCAGTGCTCGCCAACGCGGGCTGCCTTTCTTTCGGGACAATACGGGGCTCGCACGGGTGTGTTCAAGGTTCTGAACGAGAAGGAACCGTCGTTTGCACCGATGCGCTCGGCAGAGGCAAAGGATGCGCTGGGGCCGCAGACAGCCACGCTAGCGAACACCTTGCGCAAAGCGGGCTACACAACGGGCATCAGCGGCAAATGGCACATCGCGAATAACCACGCTGTCGCAGCATTGCGGAGGCGTGAGGGCTACTTTGATGCCTACGGCTTCGACTTTGCCGGCCCGGCAAACAGCAACGAGCATCACGAGGACAAAACGGTCACCGCGATCACCGATGACATCATAGCCTTCATTGAGTCGAACCGCAGCAAGCCTTGGTTTGCCTTGGTGTCGCATTTCAGCCCGCACACGAAACTGGAGGCCCCAGAGGCCTTGATCGCGAAACATGTTGCCCGTAGTTTCAAACGCTCGGCCAACGATGAAGGCCAATCGACTGAGCGCCCCATCGCCAACTACCTCGCCATGCTGGAACATCTCGACAACGAAGTGGGCCGCTTATTGGCGAAGCTTGATGAACTCCAACTTAGCGACAAGACCCTCGTCCTCTTCACCAGCGACAACGGTGGCCTGTCCCGCGTGACCAACAACGCCCCGCTCCGCGAAGGCAAAGGCTCACCGTATGAAGGCGGTATCCGCGTGCCCTTGATCGTGCGTTGGCCGGGCCAAGTGAAGCCTGGCAGCAAGTGTGACGCGCCAGTGCACACGGTCGATTTTTATCCAACGTTTGACAAAGTTGCTGAAACCCAAGTCGCCGCCACTTTAGATGGCGAGAGCCTCCTGCCGCTGCTCACGCAAACCGGCAAGCTCCAACGCCCGGCCTTGTTCTGGAACATGCCCACCTACACCACAAACTACGGCCGCACGCCCTGCGCCGTCATTCGCGAGGGCGATTGGAAACTGATCCACTGGTTCGGCGACTACCTCGACACCGCAGGCTTCACGCCCGATGACAAACCTTACGGCAAACTGATCGTCGGCCCGCGCACCGAGGTCTTCAATCTCCGCGAAGACCCCTTTGAAACGCGCGACGTCGCCACCGACCGCCCGAAGAAAACCGCGCATCTACGCAACGCCCTCAACACCTGGCTCAAACGCACCAAGGCCAAACTCCCCACGCCCAATCCCGACTTCAATGAGAAGCGCTGGTGGATGTCAGACAACAAACCATCGAAAGGCGAGAATTGATCCCCGGCGTTCACAGGATGGGACAGACCCTCTTCACTCTACTCTGCCTTTGTTCTGCGGTTTTTGCCGAGCCGATACAACACATCGTCTTCAACCGCGCACCAGGCCAAGGCATGTATCAGGGCCAGCCGGAGTCGCTGGAGCGTGCAGCATTCGATGAGGTGCTCGCTCAGTTTCCGAATGATCCGAACAAGCGCGTGCGGAAGGCGATACGCCACATCTTCTCTGTCTTCCGCACGCCGACGGAGATAACGGTGAAGGCGCTGCGGGTGTTCCTCGAAGCGGCGGAGCAGACCAGCACTCCCATCGTGGTGCAGATCGACACGGAGCATTGGTGGGACGCACGTCCCGATCTTTGGAACTGGTGGGATTCAAAAAAACGGCTCTGTTTGAGGGAATCGCGAGAACGTCGAACGAGCCGATGAAACATCGAAACCGAGGCCGTTTTTCAAGCACGCTGACACTGGACAACGGCGGCATGTGAGCGACTGATTGTGTCATTCCCTTCCAGGCATGTCATCGCTGCGGGTGAGGAGATGCGCTACTGAATAATCCTGGTTCAATAGAATAGATGTCTTGTCCATAAACATCGGAGCCAATCATCTCCGACATTCCTGATTCCACTTCTATCCCATGGCGCTACGGGTGACGCTCACCAATGGGCAGAGCAAGCCACACAAAAACGCCACTTTTTGGCCACCCGAAGCCTCGTGGAAAAACACCCCCTATCCAGAGGTGCCTTCAAGTGTTTTCCAACGACTGTTTTGAGGCTCAAGGTTTGAACTCGGCCAAAAGTTTGGCGCTGGGGACATCCCATGCGCGCAGCACACCGTCTTGATCGCCACCGAGGACGACGTCTCCGTTGCGGTTGGTGGCCAGGGATTGAAGGAAGGTGGTCGAGCCGGGGAGTTGCTTGACGTCGCCTCCGTCGCTGGTGATGAGGCGCAGTTTGCTATCTCCAGCGCTGGTGGCGATTTGATCGGCGGCGCCTAGGTAGCGGATGCCGGTGACTTCTTTGTCCCAGCCTGCGACACTTTTGCGGCGCTCACCCGTGGTCCAGTCCCACACTTTGACGACATTGTCCGCGCCACTGCTGGCAAGCAGGCGGCCATCAGCCCGCCAACTGACACCGAGGACATGATGCGTGTGACCCTCAAAGACTTTGATGACTTTGTCGGTGCTCAAATCGGTGATGCGCACGGCTTTATCGGCTCCTCCAGAGGCGAGGAGTTTGCCATCAGGGGTAAAATCTAAGGCGAAGACGCTGTCGAGATGACGCTCGGTGTAGTTCTTGGTAAGCTTGCCAGAGTGAATGTCCCAAAGGGTGATGTCGCCACTGCGAGAAGGCTCACCGCTTCCGACGGCGAGTGTTTTGCCATCGGGTGAAAAGGCGAGGCTGTTCGCGCGGTCAGTGATAAGAGACTTGCCGTCCCCCGTGCCGAGACTGCGCTCAAGGATCCAGGCTAGATGGGTGCTACCGATGGCGATAGGTTTGCCATTCACAGTGCTCCAAGACAGAGGCGGGCCGACATCGAAGGTGGCGATCAGTTCGAGGCCATTCGGCGAAAAGTGCAGTGTCTTGGCCTTCTTCATGGACATCGCGAGGGCTTGGGTGGCGAGGTTGCGTTCTGAAGTGGCCTTTTCAGAGTCTTTCTTCAAGACTTCAAGACGTGCTCTAGCGTCAAGAACGGTCTGTTTGGCTTTCTTCTCGTTCTCGGTGACGAGTTTGATTTCGTTGGCGGCGTCGGTAACGGCTGCTTCAGCGCGGGTCAGGGCCTCCTGGGCTAGCTTGAGGTCAGTCGCGGCTTTGATGACCTTGTCTTTCGCCTCCGTCTGTTTCTTTGATAGAGTTGGGTCTGGCTTAGCCACTGATGCTTGCGTCTCCATGTCTTTTACGGCTTTGTCTGCGGCGGTGAAAGCGTCTTGTTTGGCCTTCAGATCCGGCTGTTTGGTTTCAACCGTCTTCTTGGCAACTGCGGCCAGCTCGTTGGCTTTCTTCAATCGGTTGCCCTCCTCTGTGGCGTCGGTCTCAGCTTTCTTGATAGCCTCATTTTGATAGATGAGTTCTAAGACTGCACGAGAGGCGGCGAGCGCGCGTTGTGCCGCCAGTTGCTCGCTCATGAGGTCGGTCTTGATGTGAGCGATGAGTTTGCCGCCGGTGGTTTCGGTGAGTTTGATGCAGTGATCCGGCTCTTGCTTGGCGCTAAGCCTAGGATGCGTGGACAGAGGAACCGCAGCCGTTGTGCTTTGGCGTTTCCATAGTTTCACCTCGCGATAACTTCCTGTGGCGAGACGTGTGCCATCTGGACTGAAGGCGACAGATTGCACCAGATCGCGATGAGCGACACCGGGCTGGTGATAGAGGGCGGACTTGAGAAGAGCTTCATCGGTGAGTTTCGTGACGAGGCTTTGCGTGGGCAGATGATAGACGCTGATTTGATTCGCACGAGCTGCGGCAATGAAGTCGCCCTGTGGGGTGACGGCTAGGGCGTAAATGGGTTGCACGCCGGGCGGCAGAGGCTCCCAGGCGATGATCTTGTCCCGCTTGGGGGATGGGCGTGCGCCTTGATCAATCCAGTCTTTCAGCTTGGCCAACTGAGGTGAGATTAGGTTCACTGCACCGACTTTATTTCCTTTGGGCGGCATCTCGCTCTCCCAAGTGTGCGCAGCGGCTTGATAAATGATGCTATCGAGACCTTTGCCAGGGATGATGCCTTTGTCGGTCTCGCCGCCTTTCTCCATCAGCGCGGGAGTCTCCATATTCAGTCCGCCCTTGGTGGTGGTTTTGTTATGACAGGCGATGCAGTTTTCTTTGAGAAAAGGATGGATATCCTTGTCGTAATCGATGACGCCAGGGGCAGCCTGGGCAGACGCAACGAAACCTGAAATGAGGATGGTAAATCGAAAGGTGGATTTCATTTTTTGGCGACCTCCTGCACGCGCAGGCGCATGGGATGAGAATAGACGATGAAGGTGGCCTCTTTGGGAGCGGCTTTGGCGGTGAGGTCTTTGACCAGCGTATCAGCAGCTTTTTTAGCGGCATCAGCGGTTTTGACGGCGACGTTAGCGGCTTGGATGAGTTCAGCTTTTTGCGGCGTCGCGTCGGCATTGGCGCGGGCCAACTGCTCCTTGGCCTTGATCTGGGATTCGATGGCTTGTTTGGCAGCGATGTCGGCCGCCGTGAGTTCTTCGACTCCGCGCCGCACTTTCATCTTAGCGGAACCTTGGAGGATGAAGCCGTAGTCTCCCGGAGCGAGCTTGAGGGCTTTCAAATCCAAAGTGAGTTTTCCAGCCGAGGCTTTCGCGGCAATGTCCACCTCAGGGGCCTTGGTGACGTCTGCGATGAGGCCGAGCACTTTGAGTTTGAGTGCCTCAGTAAACTCTGCATGGCGGGTGACTTTGAGGGGGATTTCAAGCTTGGAATCTGCGGCGACTTGGAGGATGTCCGGTTTCTCCGATTGGACATAGGCGGGCGCTGTCAGCGTGCTGACTCCGATGGCAGGAGGTCCACTGCTGCGGTAGAGCGGACTGTCTTTGACCATGTCAGGCACAGCGAAACTGACGAACAAACTCTGTGAAATCCCGCTGAGAACGCTGGCACCTGCTGGAGCATCGGCCGTGGCTTGAAAGGCGATGTAGCCGAGCGATTGGCCTCTGCCAATGAATCCACCAAGGCAACTGACACCTGCTGGCAGATGTTCAGCCTTCAGTTCAATGGGCTCGCTCAAAGCATGGCGATTCGGCGCAATGACTTCGAGTGCGGTGACGCCACTGCGAGGGACGTTTGAGCTACCAAAGGTGGCCGTCTTTGTTTTGGCTCCGGGCAATTGCGGATTGATGGCGATGAGCGTCGGGGGCTGCTGGGATTGTTTGAGGATGCGAAGCTCATAAGGGTGGGTCGTTCCAAAGGCGTCGTTTAAGGTTAGGCGGAATGCGCCATCGGCTTTGGCCTCGTAGGCATAAGAGGGATCTCGATTGAGCACCGCTAGGCTTGGTGCAGGGCTGATGGCAGGTGCATCGGCCACTTCAGCCTGTGGGGTGAGTGTGCCGTCGGGCTTGAGGTTTTCGACGACGAGATGCGCATCCGTTGGGTAACCGAGCCGATGCGAATGGACTTCAATGAAGAATCGCTCCCCTTTTTTTAATGCAAGGTCGAAGCTGTGAGCGGCAGCGAGAGGTGGAAAGGTATCCGCAATTGTCTGGCCGATCTGGACGGAGCGAATAGGGGCCGGTGCGCTGACAGGCGACGCTATTAGAGAACTGGTGCTGAGAGTGACTCGATAACTGAACTCGTCTCCGATGCGGAACATGAGCTCGTTTAGGCGGAGTCGGTAAGTGGCATCTGCGGCTGCTGTGAAGCTGAGCACGCCGTGACTTAGGCGTGCGACTTCACGTCCCGTGGGCTCACTGATTGAAGCGAGCAATTCTGTGCGCGTGTCAAAACGACGTTGATGAAACGTGGCGGTCAGGGTCTGGCCTTTTTTGGCATCAAAGATGAACCAATGGGGATTTGCCGATTTGAAGACGCCCTCAATGACGGTGTTGAGGGAGATCTTTTGAGCTTTGTCGACCTGGGTGTTGGTGCCAGATGACTCGATGGTGTCGTGCGTGCTAATTTCAAACGCTCGCGGATTCGAGACGCCATAACGACCGACAGAGCGGAGATCGTAGAGCCCAGGCTTCAGATCTGCTGGCAAGGCAAGACTTACGATGTTTGGCTGGGCGCTTTTGACGGGGATGGCGCGCTCGTTCAGCAAGATGGCGATGGGTGCATCGAGATCTGCGCCACGAAGCGTCAGCTCGATGTGGGTGCTGGCTTTAGCGCCAAGAGGAGTCAGGCTGGTGAGCGTTGGCGTGGGGAAGGTGGCCTGAGAAAAAGCGGCAGTCGCCACGGCCATCACCACCAAGAAGGCGAACTGAAAACAAGGCATGGAACGAGAGATCATCGGCGGCGGGCTGTTCCTGCGTAACGGTTTGAATGGACGAACGAGAGCAGGAGCGCTCAAGCTGACTGGGCGTTTTTGATCAATGATTGAAGAGGAACTCTTTCGTGTTCAGCAGCGCCCACAAGATGTCTTCATAAGCCTCTTTTTTGCCTTTCAAGGCTTCTTCGCCGGTCTTGCCCAGCATC
>CAXNNN010000018.1:0-18473 GCA_964203095.1 Verrucomicrobiaceae bacterium
CCCAAAGCGCTGCGCGATCTCATCACGGGTGCCTTCACCTTTATCATACGCGCTGACGATGCGTTCGCGCAAATCAAGAGAGAATGTTGCCATGCTTCTGCATAGCATACTTTTCTCCTGATGGCTATATTATTATTTAATTGGCTCTAAATCCCTGGATGGCCCGAGCGGCCCTGAAAAGGACTTCACCGACCTGCACGCCTGGTGCGAGGTGTATCTGCCGGGTGCTGGCTGGATCGGGCTGGATGCCACGAGTGGCCTGCTCGCGGGCGAGGGCCACATCCCGCTGGCTTGTGCGCCTGATCCGACGAGCGCCGCGCCGATCACGGGCGGCGTGGATGATTGTTTGGTGGAGTTCGCCCACGAGATGCACATTAGCCGTGTGCACGAGTCGGTGCGCGTGACCAAGCCCTACTCCGACGAGCAGTGGGCGGAGATCGAGGCGCTCGGCCATAGCGTGGATGCGGACCTGCGGAAGCATGACGTGCGCCTGACGATGGGTGGTGAGCCCACCTTTATCTCCATCGACGACTACGATGCGCCGGAGTGGAACAGTGTGGCCCTGGGGCCGATGAAGCGCCGTCTGGCTGATGAGCTGCTGCGTCGCTTGCACCAGCGCTTTGCGCCCGGCGGCTTCCTCCATCATGGCCAGGGCAAGTGGTATCCCGGCGAGCAGCTGCCGCGCTGGTCCTTCGGTTGCTACTGGCGCCGCGACGGCGTGCCGATCTGGGACGACACCTCACTAATCGCGGATGACAACTACGACTATGGGCACAGCGAGAAGGACGCGGCGCTGTTTATTCAGGCGCTGTCTGTGGCGCTGGACATTGACCCGAAATGGGTCGTCCCCGGCTACGAAGACGCGCTCTACTACCTGTGGCGCGAGCGCCGTCTGCCGAGCAATGTGGATACCCTTGAGAACAAGCTGGATGATGCGCAGGAGCGTGCGCGCTTGGCCAAGCTGTTCTCGGACGGTCTCGAAAAGGTGGTCGGTCATGCGCTGCCGATCGAGCGGCGGTGGGCGAACGGCTGGCCCTACTGGGCGAGTGGTCCGCGCTTCTTGCGCACGGAGCGTATGTATTTGATCCCCGGTGATTCGGCGATGGGCTTCCGCCTGCCGCTGGATGGTTTGCCATGGGTGAGCAAGGGCGACTATCCGTATCTCAATGAGCCAGACCCGATGGCTGCGCGCGCGCCGTTGCCAGCCCGCGTGAAGTATGACCCGCAGCGCTTCCTGGCGGCGGGCATTGCCCCCGGTGGTGCGGGCGCAGGCTTTGGCAAAGGTGCCTTCAGCGCCAGTGGTCAGGCCATTCCGTTCGTGAAGCCGGAGTTCCGCAATCAGGACGACACCGCTCGCGAACCGAAGCCGGGTGAGTCAGCCTCCTGGGTGGTGCGCACCGCGTTGTGCGTGGAGCCGCGTGGGGGCAAGCTGCATGTCTTCATGCCGCCGGTGGAGACCCTGGAGGACTACCTGGAGATCCTTGCGGCGGTCGAAAGCACCGCCAAGCATCTGGCCATGCCGGTGCTGATCGAAGGCTACACGCCGCCTTACGATCCGCGCTTGGACGTGCTGAAGGTGACGCCTGACCCCGGCGTGATCGAGGTGAATGTGCAGCCTGCGCTGAGCTGGGACGAGATGGTGCGCAACACCACGATCCTCTACGACGAAGCGCGCAGCGTGCGCCTCGGCACGGAGAAATTCATGGTCGATGGCCGCCACACCGGCACGGGCGGTGGCAATCACATTGTCATCGGTGGCAGCACACCAGCCGACAGCCCGCTGCTGCGTCGCCCGGACCTGCTGCGCAGCTTGGTCACGTATTGGCAGCATCACCCCGCGTTGTCTTATCTGTTCAGCGGTCTGTTCATTGGGCCGACGAGCCAAGCCCCGCGTATCGACGAAGCACGCAATGACTCGCTTTATGAACTGGAGGTCGCCTTCAACCAAGTGCCTGCCTTCCAGCAGGTGCCGCCGTGGTTGGTGGATCGCTTGTTCCGCAACCTCTTGATTGACGCCACGGGGAACACGCACCGCGCTGAGTTCTGCATCGACAAGCTCTACTCGCCCGACAGCGCCACGGGCCGACTTGGCCTGCTGGAGTTGCGCGCCTTTGAAATGCCGCCGCACTCGCGCATGAGCCTAACTCAGCAACTGGTGCTGCGGGCGCTGGTGGCCAAGTTCTGGCAGGAGCCCTACACCAAGCCGCTGGTGCGCTGGGGCACGGAGATCCATGACAAGTGGATGATGCCGCACTTCATCTGGCAAGACATGGGTGACGTGGTCAACGACCTGACCGCCGCTGGCTACCCGATGCAGCTCGACTGGTTCGCGCCGCACTACGAGTTCCGCTTCCCGTTCATTGGCGACCATCAGGTGCGCGACATGCAGATCGAGCTGCGGCTGGCCCTGGAACCCTGGCACGTGCTCGGGGAGGAGGGCAGTGCGGGCGGCGCGGTGCGCTACGTGGATTCGTCCGTCGAGCGCTTGCAGGTGAAGGTGCAGTCAGGGACCGACTCGCGTCACGTCCTGCATTGCAACGGCCAGCGTGTGCCCTTGCAGCCCACTGGCGTGAATGGCGAATCCGTGGCCTCGGTGCGCTATCGCGCATGGCAGCCCGGCTCCTGCCTGCACCCGACGATCGGGGTGCATGGCCCGCTGCTGTTTGATGTCATCGACACCTGGAATGATCGCTCCACAGGCGGCTGCTCGTATCACGTCAGCCACCCCGGTGGCCGCAGCTATGACACCTTCCCGGTCAATGGCTACGAAGCGGAAAGTCGCCGCTTGGCGCGCTTCTTCCGTCACGGTCACACGGGTGGCAAGGTGCAAACCCGCGAGCCCAAGGTTAGCCCCGAGTTCCCCTACACACTGGACCTGCGCGCCCCGTAACTGCCCTGCGTGCACTGCAACGTTGCCTTGCATCGTAATGAAAGGCATCATTCGGATGACATCCACGCACATCGACCTCAGCTGCTTTGCAATTCTCCCAGTCCCAGTCCGCTCCACCTCCCTTGCCGACGGCTTCCCAGCGCACGCGTTTGCTGCGCGATTACCGGGGCACGCCCGGTGCGTATGATGAGGTGCTGGACGGTGCGGGCACCATCCGCCCGCACTATCGGGCGCTGATGTCGGAGTTGGAGAAGCTGGGGGTCGATGAGTTGCATCGCCGCTGGGAAACAGGTCGCCGGTTCATTCATGAGCAAGGCGTGACCTACAATGTGTATGGCGACCCGATGGGCATGGAGCGCCCGTGGGAGCTGGACCCAGTGCCGCTGCTCATTTCAGCGGCGGAGTGGCGCAAGCTGGAGACCGCACTGGTGCAGCGCGCTCAGGTGATCAATGCCGTGCTGGCCGATTGCTACGGCGAGCAAAAGCTGATCCAGAGTGGCAAGCTGCCCCCTGCGCTGGTGCTGGCGCAGCCAGATTTTTTGCGGCCCTGCCATGGCATCAAGCCGCCCAACGACATTTACTTGAGCTGCTTTGCAGTGGACCTTGCGCGCTCGCCCGATGGGCAATGGTGGGCCATCTCGGACCGCACGCAGATCCCCACGGGCGCGGGCTACACCTTGGCGAACCGGCTGGTGACTTCGCGCGTGTTGCCGGAGGTGTTTCGGGACTGCAACGTGCAGCGGCTGGCTGGCTTCTACTCGCACCTGCGCGATTCCTTGGCGCTGCTGGCCCTGCGGCGCACCGACGATCCCCGTATCGTCGTGCTCACGCCGGGACCGCACAATGAAACCTACTTTGAGCAATCCTATCTCGCCCGCTACCTCGGCTACTCACTGGTCGAAGGGCAAGACCTGACCGTGCGCGATGGCCGTGTCTTCCTCAAGACGCTGAGCGGCTTGGAGCCGGTGGATGTGATCCTGCGCCGCGTGGACGATGACTTTTGTGACCCGCTGGAACTGCGCAATCACTCGATCCTCGGTGTGCCCGGCTTGGTCGAGGCGCTGCGCAGTGGCCATGTGGCAATCGCGAACAGTCTGGGCAGCGGCTTGCTGCAAAACCCGGCTTTCATGGCCTTCCTGCCGGGGCTCTGCCGACAGTTGATGGGGCAGGATTTGAAGCTGCCCTCGGTGGCTACGTGGTGGTGCGGGCAGAAGTCGGCCGAGCAGCAGGTGCTGAGCAATCTGGGGAGGCACTTCATCAAGCCGGCGATGCGCTCGCAGGCCAGGGGCATGTCACCGGGTGTCGAGATGACCGGTGCGGAACTCGAAGAGCTGCGCCGCCGCATCAAGTTTGAGCCGCACCATTATGTGGCGCAGGAACGCGTGGAGCTGTCCACCGCCCCGACCTGGAACGATGGCAAGTTGATCGCGCGCCCCGTCGCCATGCGCGTCTATCTCGTGGCCGGGGAGGATGGCAATTATCACGTCATGCCGGGGGGCTTGGCCCGCATTGCACCCCTGGACGGCGCGCGCATGATCTCCATGCAGCGTGGGGGATCGAGTAAGGACGTGTGGGTGCTCAATGAAAGCCCGGTGGAAGACACCACCCTGCTGCCGCGCAGCGCTGACGTCATTCAGCTCCGCCGCACCGGCAACAACCTGCCCAGCCGTGTGGCGGACAATCTTTTCTGGCTCGGACGCTACGCGGAGCGCGCGGAGTGCACCGCCCGTCTGCTACGTAGCTCGCTGATCCGGCTCAATTCGGAGAGCAGCAGCAGTGCCATCGCTCTGCTGGGGCCGTTCTTGCAGACGCTGGAGGCGCAGCACCAGCTCAAGCCGGGGCACAGTGCCGCGCTGATGCGAGCGAATGCGGAAGCGCTGGAGGCAGAGCTGCTAGACATGATCGCGAAGCCCGAGCGCAGTGGCAGCCTGCGCAACATCACCGATCAACTTCAGCGCCTGGGCATGCAGGTGCGTGACCGAACCTCGAACGATTACTGGCGCGCCTTGAGCACGCTGGACGACTGCATTGCCACAGCAGCGAATGCCAGCGAGTTCCTCATTGGCGACGCCATCGTGGTCATCAACCAAGTGCTGCTGGGCCTCGCGTCGTTGCACGGTCTGGCGAATGAAAACATGACCCGCGCCCAGGGCTGGCGGTTCATGGACATGGGTCGCCGCGTCGAGCGGGCGATCTACTCCAGCAGCTACCTGGGTCACGTGTTGCGCAGCGGTATCGCAGACAATCCGAGCGCGCTGGAGGCGGTGCTGGAGATGGCAGACAGCACCATCACCTACCGCTCGCGTTACAATCTGATGCCGCACATTGCCGCTGTGTATGACTTGGTCATGCTGGATGAGACGAACCCGCGCTCACTGGCATTTCAGTTCCGCCAACTGACCAAGCACTTCGAGAAGTTGCCCGGTGAAAACGCGGCCACGCTCAGTCAAGCTCGTCGCATCTTGGTTGAGTCGGCAGCTCGTCTGACACTGGCAGACCCCATGGAGCTGGCCAGCCGTGCCAAGCCCACACAGACCGAGTGCGCTGCCACCCTCACCTACCTTGAAAAAGCCATGCCTCGCCTCTCAGACGCGCTGGCCATCACCTACTTCGCCCATTCGTCGATCTCACGAGCGGGTGAAGGCACCCCGTCGGCGGAATGACCTACCGCATCGTCCATCGCACCACCTATCGCTACAGCCAACCTGTCACGGTGTCTCAGCACGCTGCCCGCATGGAGCCGCGCAGCACCGCGCACCAGCAGAGCAGGGACTTCAAGCTGAGCATCAAACCTGCCCCTGCATTGCAAAGCGAGCGCACCGATTATTTTGGGAACAAGGTCTGCATGTTCAGCGTGCAAGGTTTGCACAAGGAACTGCAAGTCGTGGCCAGCAGCACCGTCACGATCCGCCGTCCCGACGAGCTGCTCTTCGCCGCCTCGCCCACGTTCGCTAACGTGCGGAAGCTTTATCTGGACCCTGTGTCGCCCGCCTTGTGCGATCCGTATCAGTTCGTCTTCAACTCGCCGCATGTGCAGGTCCGCCTGGAGTATGCCGACTATGCCATGGCGAGCTTCACGCCCGACACGCCTGTGCTCGCGGGGGTGCGTGACCTGACGCACCGCATCAACAAAGACTTCAAATTTGACCCCACGGCGACCACGGTGGCCACGCCGCTCGAAGAGGTCTGGACCAAGCGTCGTGGTGTGTGCCAGGACTTCGCGCACCTTGGCATCGCTTGCCTGCGCAGCATTGGCCTGCCCGCGCGCTACGTCAGCGGCTACCTGCGCACCAAGCCGCCTGCGGGTCAGCCTCGGCTCGTGGGTGCGGATCAGAGCCACGCTTGGTTTTCCCTGCACTGCCCCGAGGTCGGGTGGGTCGACTTTGATCCCACCAACGACACCGTTCCTGGCGAGGAACACCCCGTCGTCGCCTTTGGCCGTGACTTCAGCGATGTCAGCCCCCTCGTCGGCCTGCTCACCGGGGGTGGCAAGCACGCGGTGATCGTGGGCGTGGATGTGGAGGAGGTTTAGCCCTCCTGCAGCATGGCCCGCAGGCCGGAGATGAATGACTTGTTCTCGTCCAATGTCACCGGCTCGCGCATGTGCTTCGCGTAGTCCAGCTCCTGGATGTATTTGCGGTCGAGTTCCTTCAAGAACGGGCTGGGCAGTTGCGCCAGCTTCTCGCCCCAGCGTGTGCGCCAGCGCACGTAGCTGAGCGTGAGATTTTTCATGGCGCGGGTGAGGCCCACGTAAAACAGACGGCGTTCTTCATCGACGCGGCCCTCATCCCAACTGCGCTTATGCGGCAGCAGGCCCTGCTCGACACCGGGCAGATAGACCACGGGGAACTCCAGGCCCTTCGAGGCGTGCATGGTGATGAGGCACACGCCCTTCTTGTCCATGATGTCGTCGTCCTTGTCCTCGCGTTCGTCGTTCAGGCAGATCTCGTCCAGGAAGCCGGCGAGTCCGTCCTTGCGGTTGCGTGTGTCGTAGTTGTTAATCTGCTCGACGAGGCTGCCGAGCGCCGTTTTCCAGACCTCCATGTCCTCGGGGTCCTTGGCTCCCTTTTCCAGATAGGCGAAGTAGCCGATCTCCTGGATCAACAACTCGGTCATCTTGCCCAGCAGGGTGCCTGGAGCAGCGGCCGAGTTTGAATACTTGTTGATGATCTCTGCGAAGTTGATGATCGAATTGCGAGTCTTCTCCGGCAGCTTGCGCTGGAAGTTGGGATCGCTGAGCACAACGAACATGCTGCACCCGCGCTCGATGCTTTCTTCGCGTGCCAGTTCGACCGTCGCCGCGCCAATGCCGCGCGTGGGTGTGTTCACGATGCGTTGCAGGCTGACGTCGTCGTGCGGGTTATGCAGCACGGTCAGGTAGCTGGTGATGTCCTTGATCTCGCGCTTGTCGAAGAAGCTTCGCGCACCGACCACGCGGTAGGGAATCTGGCGCTGGCGGAAGTGCTGCTCCAGCACGCGGCTCTGGTCATTGGTGCGGAAGAGCACGGCGAATTCTTCCCACGGCGACTTGTTCTGTAGGTGCGCGTTCTCGATCTCCTTGACGATCATCTCGGCCTCTTGCTTGTCATCCTCGGTGATGAGCAGGCGGACATTGTCGCTGCCGAGATTGCGGCTCCACAGTGTCTTGGGCCGACGTCCGACGTTGTTGCGGATCAGGCTGTTCGCGGTGTGCAGGATGGGTGTGGTGCTGCGGTAGTTCTCTTCCAGCTTGATCACGCGTGGATCGGGGAAGAAGCGCTCGAACTCCAGGATGTTGGTGATGTCGGCCCCCCGCCAGCCATAGATGGACTGGTCGTCATCGCCCACGACGCACACGTTGTAAGGCGGGCCGACCAGGGCGCGCAGCAGACGCATTTGCAGGGAATTCGTGTCCTGGAACTCATCGACCATGACGTAGCGATGCTTCAGGCGAACTAGTTCGCGCACGTCCTCATTGTCTTCCAGCAACTGCACGCCGAGGATGATCAAGTCGTCGAAGTCCATCGCGTTCAGCGCGCGCATCTCGGTCTGATACGCCTGCATGATCGCGGCATCGAGCGACTCCTCGGGATTGCCCAACGAAACACCGGAGTTCTTGGAGGAACTGATCTTCGACTGCGCTTTCGAAGGGTCGTAGGACTCCTCCTTGGTGGTCATGCGACCGACGATGCGTTTTAGCAAACTGGTCTGCTCGTTCTGCGTGTAGATCGTCCAGTTCTTCTTGTAGCCGAGCTTCTCTGCATGCTCGCGCAGCAGCTTCACACAGAAGGCATGGAAGGTGCCCATGACGATCTTTTTGCCTTTGCCATCCGCGACCGCTTCGATGACACGCTCGCGCATCTCATTGGCGGCCTTGTTGGTGAAGGTGACGGCCAGGATGTTTTCGGGCGGTATGCCCTGATCGACCATGTAGCTCATGCGCGCCGTGATCGTGCGCGTCTTGCCCGTTCCCGCGCCTGCGAGAATCAGCACCGGCCCATCAATCTGCATCACAGCTTCGCGCTGCTCGGGATTCAGCATCCCCATTCCGAAAGCGGTCTTCATGGGGAAGGATGAGGGAAGAAGGATGAAAAGAAAATCATGAGAGTTACCTCGGGGGCAAGGATTGGTTAGCCGATGGAAACGAGCAAGGCTTCTTCGGTAGTGACTTCGGCAAGCCGTTCTTCGACGAAGCTCAGAGCCAAATAGACAGAAGTCATTTCGAGTTGAAACTCGGTTTCGATCCCAGATTTAGTTGCGATGGTTTGCAGGTCTTCTGGCTGGAAGTGCTGTGTGGTTTTTGCGGCAATGTATGAGCTTGGGTGCTTGATCAGCCAGTGACTCCCACCAATGTTTTTTCGGACTGTTCGAATTACAGGGTCTTCTTCGTGGGCAGCTCTGTGGATGGTTTCTAGCCAAGCAAAAACTAGGGCTACATACACACCATCAGCACCGTCAAACATCATCTCCCTGAGCGCATGTTGTCGCAGAAAGTCGGAGAACTGACCGATTGGTTTGCGAAAAAGCCGAGGCTTTGGCTTTGACCAAAAGCCAAGAAACGAAACGTCAGAAGCTCTCAAAAAAGTAAAGGATGCGATCTGGCTCATACCGGCCCTCCGTGATTAGCCTTCCAACCTGCCAGCACCTGGGGCAGCAGTTTGTGCTCCTCCTGCTTGATCCTCGCGTGCAGTTTCTCAGCAGTGTCCCCGACCAAAACTGGCACCTTGGCTTGGGCTAGAATCTTGCCGCCATCGATCTCGGTATTGACCAAGTGCACCGTGGTGCCGGTCTCTGTTTCGCCTGCATCGAGGGCACGCTGGACGGCATTGCTGCCTTTGAACTTCGGCAGCAGTGAGGGGTGCACGTTGACGATGCGATCCGCGAAGGCGAAGATCGTGGGCTCTTTCAGGATGCGCATGAAACCCGCGAGCACGACGACCTCGACATCAGCGCGTTGCAGGTGCTCGCAGACTTCCTTTTGAGCCGAGTCAGCGAAGCGTTTTGGGTGTGGGCCTGGATCAACAATGAAGTGTGGCAAGCCTTCGCGCTTGGCGATGGCGATGATGCCGCTGTCCGCGACATCGCTGATCACACAGGCGACTTCGGCGTCCAATGCACCGGTCTTGATCGCGGACACGATCGCTTCAAAATTACTGCCTTCGCCCGAGCCGAGGACGCCGAGGCGGAGCTTCTTGGGGCCGCTTGTTTCGCCTGCCTTCACGCGCTGCAAGGTTTTGGTCGTGGAGCGTCCTGGCACCAGAGCTAGGATTTCAATCTTGGCCCCCACGGCATGCAGTGCGTTGCGTTCTTCGGGGTTCAGCGACTCGACGGTGTAGTCGCCACCCTTTGCATACACATGCGGCTGAATTTGCTCGATCAGCGTGGTTACGCGCGGTTCGTGGAAGACGCACACGGCATCGACGCCGCGCAACGCTTTCAAGATCTCGGCGCGGTCTTCTTCCGTATTCACGGGGCGCAACGGGCCTTTGAGTTCGCGCACCGAGGCGTCGGAGTTTAGGGCGATCACCAACGCATCGCCCAGAGCGCGGGCTTCGGCCAGGTAGCGCACGTGACCGGCGTGCAGCAGGTCGAAGCAGCCGTTGGTGAAGACGAGTTTTTTGCCCTCGGCACCCAGCTTGTCGCGCAAGGCACGCACCTCCTCGGGAGACGAGATTGCGCTGGGAGGTTCGGGGGTGGCCATGCTGCTTCATGGCGAAAGCGCGCCTCTGCGCAAGCACGTGCCGCTACTTTCCTGTTTACCCTTTCGCGCCTTGCCCCTATAAACCGACACATTATGCATGACCCACGAATCGACCAACTCGCCCGCACTCTTGTCCGTTACTCGACCCAGGTGAAGAAAGGTGACCGGGTGTGGATCGATTGCTTCGATGTGCCGGGCTACGTGGCGGTTGCCCTGATCCGTGCGGTGGTCGAGGCGAAGGGCTTGCCAATCGTGAAGCTGCACGATGCCACGGTCTCGCGCGAGTTGATCCGCCATGCTTCGCAGGAGCAATATGACATCCTGGCCAAGAACAACCTGGACCTGATGAAGGAGACGGATTGCTACATCGCGGTGCGCGGCAGTCTGAACATCACGGAGAACAGCGACGTGCCAGCCGACAAGATGAAGATGGTGCAGCAAATCCTGCGCCCCTTGCTCAACGAGCGCGTCAACAACACGGGCTGGTGCGTGCTGCGCTGGCCGTCCAGCAGCATGGCGCAGCAGGCAGGCATGAGCACGGAAGCCTTCGAGGATTTTTTCTTCAAGGTCTGCCTGCTCGACTATGCGGCGCTGGTGCCCGGCATGAATGCGCTGAAGAAGCTCATGGATAAGGCGGACAAGGTGCATCTGAAAGGCCCGGGCACCGATCTGCGCTTCAGCCTGAAGGGCTTGAAAGCTATCGCCTGCGGCGGCAAGCACAACATTCCGGATGGCGAGGTTTTCAGCGCGCCTGTGAAGGACAGCGTGGAAGGCGTCATCAGTTACAACGCCCCGACCATTTACCAGGGCATCGCCTTCGACTCGATGAAGCTGGAGTTCAGCAAGGGCAAGATCGTCAACGCTACCGCGAACAACACCAAGGCGATCAACAAGATCCTCGATAGCGACGAAGGTGCCCGCTACATCGGCGAATTCGCCATCGGCTTTAACCGCGAGATCAAGGAGCCCATGCGCGACATCCTGTTCGACGAGAAGATCGCGGGCAGCTTCCACTTCACGCCGGGCCAAGCCTACGAAGGCGTCGCCGACAATGGCAACCGGAGCCAGGTGCACTGGGACATGGTCAACATCCAGCGCCCCGACTACGGTGGCGGAGAAATCTGGTTCGACGGCAAGCTGATCCGCAAGGATGGCAAGTTCGTGCTGAAGGAACTGGAAACGCTGAACTGAAGAACTGGCCACGAAAGAGCACAAAGGCTGGCTTGAATGTAAGCTCGGCTGTGGGCTAGGGTTTCAGCCCTATGAACTACGGGAACATCTTTGAGCTTTGTGATGTCGTGCGGGAGACTGGCTTTTCTGCACGCAAGTTTCTGGGTGCGGGGCACTTGAAGAAGATTTACGAGAACTCACTGGCAAATAGGCTGCGCAAGCAAGGCCTCCATGCTGTTCAGCAACATCCGTTGAGTGTGTTCGATGAAGACGGCACCTTGCTCGGTGACTTTTACGCTGACCTCTTTGTGGAAGGCTGCTGGATCGCCGAACTCAAAGCCTGTCGTGCCGTAGCCCCTGAGCATGAGGCCCAGGTCCTCGGATATTTGCGCGCCGCCCGCATCAAAGACGGCATGTTGATGAACTTCGGTGGCCCCAAGTTCTGGGCCAAAAAATAAGTCATGTAGCTTTCCCCTTTGTGTTCTCCGTGCTCTTTCGTGGCCAACTCATCTGTGAACTGATTCGCTGCGGAACTGTCTGACACGCCGCTGGATGAATAACCACTCACGCGCATGTCTAACAATGACTCCAATAACCCCTGGATGAATGGCTTTGGCGTGCTGGCGGGGACGGCACTGGTCGCGATCACGGTGGTGGTGCTGATGGGCAGTGGTCGATTGGCGGTGGACGAGCCCATCGTCGAAAGCGCGGCTCAACTGCGAGCCAAGGCCTTGGTTGGGGGAGCGGCTTTCACTGAGGCAACCTCGTCCTCACCTGTGACGGATCAGCCCAGCGCGGCTCTCGTGTTGGTGGCCAACGAAGATCCTCTCATGGCCAGCATTCGCAAGGTGCTGGAGACGGCTCACGCAGTGCCGAATGAGGCGCTGCTCACCTTCAAGACCAAGGCCGATCTGGCGCAGTTCCTTCGACTGGCGGGCGGCTTCGGCTTGAAGATCATCGGCACGGTCGATGGGCTGAATGCGGCGCGTGTGGGCTTTGAGACTGCGAGCAAGCTGCGTGACTACTTGGCCGCAGCCAAGGCCAATGCGCCCAGCTTGGAGGCCAATCAATGGATGACCGTGCCGCGCTTGCCCAAGGAGGATGCAGGCAATCAAGGTGGCTCCGTGCCGGTAGGGGACAACTTTTTAGCTGACATCAATGCGGTTGGAGATCGCACGGCTTGGGGCAAGGGCATCAAGGTCGCGGTGCTGGACACGGGCGTGAAGGATCATTCCACTTTTGGTTCGGGGCAGGTCACGCACATCGACCTCGTGAACGATGGCAAGCCGCTGCACTCGCACGGCACCAGCGTCGCGTCCTTGATTGCGGGTCAGGACGAGCGTGTGCCGGGAGTGGCCCCAGGTGCGGAGATTCTAGACATCCGCGTGGCGGATGGGAAGGGCTACAGTGTGTCCAGCGTGCTGGCGCAGGGCATCATAGAGGCCACGAACCGAGGGGCGCGTATCATCAATATCAGCATGGGCGGCTACGATGACAGCGCATTGCTGCGGCAAGCCGTGGCCTATGCGCAGCAGAAAGGTGCGTTCATCGTCGCCGCAGCGGGCAACGAGAGCTATGACCAGCTTGCGTATCCCGCCGCGATCGAGCAGGTCGTCAGCGTGGCCAGTGTGGATGGTCAGAACAAGCAGGCTTACTTTTCGAACTCCGGCAAGAACTTGGATTTTGCCGCGCCAGGAGTGGGCCTGAGCACCGCCTGGGAAACCAACATGGTGGCGACCGCCAGCGGCACCTCACAGAGCGCCGGTGTCGTCAGCGGCATCATGGCAGCGAACCTCAGTCTCGGTGTCCGCGCGCCCGATCTACTGCGCCAAATGCAGAGGGATGCGCGCGTGACGGGTGCCCCGCCCAATCAAGTCGGCAGCGGTGTGGCGCGGGTGACGGGGAGAAGGTAGATCAGCTTTCAGCCTGATCCGCTGCATGCACCTCCAGCCCCATTAGCCGATACGCCGTTACGGTTTCAGGGAAGCCTTTGAGCGCTAGATTTTCCAGGCGTTCGGCGCTGGCGGTGATGCCAAGTTTTTCCATGGTGGTCTCGTCGATCAAGACTTCGCCGGATTCGGCTTGGCTGCACAGGCGGGATGCCAAATTCACGCGCTCGCCGAGCACGGTGTAGTCGAGGCGTTGCTCGCTGCCCATGCAGCCGGCGACGACCGTGCCAGTGGCGATACCGATGCCGACCTGGAAGCTCCACGGGCCAGTGGCATTCAACTCATCGCGGCGCAGGACCATGCGCAGGGCGCACTGGGAGGCGCGCATGGCGTCGTCACCAAAGGCGGAGGGCGCGCCGAAGAGCACCATGATCATGTCGCCGACGAACTTGTCCACCACGCCGCCATGCTGGTGCACGAGGGCGGTCATGGCGGTCATGGCGGTCATGTGTTCGTTGAGCAGGGCGATGATTTCCGGTGGCTGCATGGTGGCGGTCATGCGGGTGAAGCCGCGAATATCGCAAAAAAGCACGCTGACCTCGCGCATCTCGCCGCCGAGCGCGCCTTCCACATTGATCAACTGCTCGGCGACCATGCGGTCAGCGATCTGGGAGAGCAGGCGTTGATACTTGCGGTTTAGCTTCAGCCCATCGGCCATCTCATTGAAGGAGGTGGCGAGCTGGCCGATCTCGTCGTGGCTGCGCACGGCCACTTTGACGTCGTAGTTGCCCTGGCGCACCTGCTCGGTAGCGGCCACGAGTTCGTGCACGGGCTTGGTCAATCCCTTGCTGATGAAAAGAATTAGGAGCAAGGCAACCGCGAGTGCGAAGAGGCCAATGTTGATGATTTTCTGCTGCAACTCGCGCTCCTCGGCGATTTCCTTCTTCAAGGAGTAAATCGCGATCTGGCAGGCCGGAGGATAGGGTGAGCCAGGGTTGAGCACGCGGTAGAGCAGCTTGTGTGGCACGGTTTCATTGTTGAGCGTGAGATTGAGGGTGAGGTCGTTGAACTTGGCACCCACATCACCTTTAGCGAGCTTGTCGGTCACGGCCTGGGCGACGACATCTCGCACGTCCTGGTGGATGGTTTCGGAGTGCAGCTTGCCTTCCAGCCAGAAGCCGCTGGCGATGCCTTGGTCGAAATGGCCTTCCTTCTTGCCCGTGCGATCCGTTTGCCGGCTGAAGCTCTGCAATTGTCGCTCGCCCAGGTCAGAAGTGAGCACAGCCACGATGACGGCCCCTACAGGCTCATGCGTCTGGCTCATGACGGGGGTGACGATCAGCTCACGCAGGTGCTGTTTGCCGTCGAAGCCCTTGGCCAGCGTGTAGCCAATCTCTTGCTTCTCATCCACCTCTGCAGCCAGGCGTTTCATGGAGGCGCGGAACAGCTCTCGTTGCTTGTCGTTGGGCCCATCGCGACGGCGCGCCAAGACCGAACGTGCTTCGTCGATGGAGACGATCTTACCATCGGGATCAAGCATGGTGATGACGTCGCCTTCGGCATCGACCACACCGACGGTAGGCCGGTCATTGGGGCGCAGTCCTGAGCCGTCCAGCTTACCCATAGTGCCGGGGCGAGTTGCGTTGCCACTAGGACGCAGGCTATCCTTGCTGGGGCGAAAGGGGGAAAGAACAGACCCGGTTAGTAAGGACAGGTCATAGAACTCCTTCAGCTCGTCCATCACCTCGGTGCGAATGCGGGTGCTATCGGTCTTTTCGATGGCCGCCGCCAGGGCATCGTTGTCCGCGAGCTTTCGGCATTGCTTGCGGATGTCATCCAGGCGCTGGAACTGGCGCTCGGTGAAGTAGCGGACCTCCGCCTTGAAATCCTCCTCGAAATTCCGCTGATACACCTGGCGAACATAGCCCTGGGTGACGACGGCGGTGCCCACGGTGCCCCCTGCCACGACGACCGACATGATAAGGATAAGTTTGGCGCGGAGAGGAAGGGTCATTGGTGGGGGGAAAGCTACCAGCTGGAACCCGCTGCGCTCAAGAAAGCTTCCCGAGATTTCGTCTTCTGGCGTGCAAAGCAAAAAAAGGTTGCCAAAATCGGCTGAGAGAGTTCATTCGCGCCCCCTAGCCCAGCTTTTTTACCCTGGGCACTCACCCTTTACCCGCACGGAGCTATGCATCCCACCATCGCCAAGATTTCCAAAGAGCAAATGAAGCAGGACTTCCCCGAGTTCGGTCCTGGCGATTCCGTGAAGGTTCATTGCCGAGTCATTGAAGGTGACAAAGAACGTATCCAGATCTTCGCTGGTATCGTGATCGCTGATGGCGGTCGTGGCCTGGGCCAAGCTTTCACCGTTCGCCGCATCTCTTACAACGAAGGTGTGGAGCGTGTGTTCCCCGTTCATAGTCCACGTATTGCTAAGGTCGAAGTCATCAAGCGCGGCAGTGTCCGTCGTGCCAAGCTGCACTACTTGCGCGGCCGCAAGGGCAAGGACGCTACCTTCGTCAAGGAAGCAGTCTAATCCATTTTCAAAATCAAGGCGGGCAGCAGTGCCCGCCTTTTTTGTCCTTGGGTGTCCCGTCATGACGTGCCCGGTTGTGTGACAATTGAAAGTCTGAGCGCGAGCGAAGCTATGCCCTCTCCCACAAGTTGGCGAGGGCAGGGCTTCGAGTGCGACCAGCGCTAACCAAAAAGCCAACCTGACTAAACCCGCTCCAACGGCACCACCGCATCGTCTAGCGCGGCGACTTGTTCGCCAAAAGCCACGCGGCGGTAGAAGCAATCGTTGGCCCCGGTATGGCAGCAGCCGGAGCCCTGCTGATCCACCTTGGCGATCAGCGCGTCTTGGTCGCAATCGGTGCGCAGTTCCACCACCCGCTGAATCTGGCCACTGGTCTTTCCCTTGTGCCAGAGCTCGCTGCGGCTGCGGCTCCAGTAGACCATCTCGCCCAGTTCCAGGGTCAGTTTCAGCGATTGCTCGTTCATGTAGGCCAGCATCAGTGGCTCATGGGTCTTCGCATCAATGGCTACGACGGGCAGCAGGCCATGCTCGTCGAACTTGGGGGCAAAGGTGAGTCCCTGTTCGATGCTGTGCTTGGAGTCGCGCGTGCCAAAGGTCATAGACTGCGCATGAAGAATCATTTGCGGCTCGTTGCAAGTAAGGAAGTCGAGAGAACGGCTTTCAGACTTCCATCTCCCAGCTTCTAACCCTCCCTCTGCCATGAAACGCTTCGCCCTAGCCTTGCTGCCAATGACATCCTTGTTCGCTGGCGAACTGACATGGAAGCCGCTCTCGTCTCTGCCGGACCAAGAAGGCTTCGCGGGCATGTATGCAGGTGTCAGCTATGGTGCCTTGCTCGCTGCAGGCGGCGCGAACTTTCCCGACAAGAAGCCCTGGGAAGGCGGCATCAAGGCCTGGTATGACACCGTATTTGCCCTTGAGATCCCGGATGGCGAATGGCGTGCCGTGGGCAAGCTACCGAGCACTCGTGGTTACGGAGTGAGCATTACTGCTGACGGCGGCCTGCTGTGCATCGGCGGCGCGAATAGTGAGCAGCATTTGATCGACTGTTTCGTGCTCAAGTGGGATGGCCGGACATTGCAAACGAAGCCGCTGCCAGCCCTGCCCAAGCCGATGGCCAATATGTGCGGTGCGCGGCTGGGGGATGTGATTTATATCGCGGGCGGCATCGAAACGCCGACCTCGACCGGGACGCTTGGTAGCTTTCTCGCATTAGATCTGAAAAACCTGGATCGTGGCTGGCAATCGCTGCCCACCTGGCCTGGCAGACCACGAATGCTAGCGACGGCAGCAGCGTGCGCTGGTGACTTTTTCCTGGTCGGCGGCACCGATCTTCATGCCGGACCGGACGGCAAACCGGTGCGCACTTACTTGTTGGACGCCTATCAATTCACCCCAGGCACTGGATGGAAAAAGATTGCGGACTTGCCGCAGCCTAGCCTCGCGGCTCCTTCCCCAGCATTGGCAGATGAGCGAGGGTTCGTCGTGCTAGGCGGCGATGATGGCAAGCTGATCAACTTCGAGCCAAAGATAAAGCATCCGGGCTTTCCGCATGTCGCATTCGCTTATGAGGTCATGATCGACACGTGGACCCAAATCACAGACATGCCCGTGGCTAACGTGACGAACCCCACAACGGATTGGCTTGGGACGACGGTCGTGGTGAGCGGCGAGGCGCGGCCTGGTGTGCGCTCGCCAGCGGTTTGGCAGGTGCAGCGCAAGAAGGCAGCCCCCTGATTTCGTTACCGGCAGATGCTTCGCCTTGTTGTCTTCGCTCTTTTGCTGCCTGCTACGGCGGGTGCCATCGACTTCGCCCGCGATGTGTATCCGGCGTTGCAACGCGCGTGCTTCGAGTGCCACGGGCCCGACCACCAAAAAGGTGAGCTACGCCTGGACGTCAGCGTGGCTGTGAAGCACAAGGCTATCGTCGCAGGCAAGCCGCAAGAGAGCGATCTGATTCGTCGCGTGTCCCTGCCTCAAGAAGGTAAGGAAGCGATGCCGCACCGTGGCGAGCGCCTCAGTGCGGGCGAGGTCGCGAACCTGAAAGCCTGGATCGCCGCCGGTGCCGTGTGGCCTGACCAGCTCCAGACCGCGAAGCATTGGAGCTACGTGAAGCCCGTGCGCCCAGCATTGCCTGCGGTGAAGGATCAAACTTGGGGCAAGCTGGCCATCGACCGCTTCATCCTGGCGAAGCTCCAAACGGAAGGCTTGCTGCCTGCGCCTGAAGCCTCGCCTGCAGCACTGATCCGACGTCTGTCGCTCGACCTCACTGGCTTGCCACCGAGTGCTGAGGAGGTCATCGCTTTTGAAAAGACCCGGAGCGATAAGGCTTACGAGTCAATTGTGGATCGCCTGCTCCGGTCGCAGGAGTTTGGTGTGCGCTGGGCGCGCCCTTGGTTGGACCTGGCGCGTTACGCGGACTCCCACGGGTTTCAGCGCGACGATCTGCGCAGCATCTGGGGCTATCGCGATTGGGTGGTGAATGCGCTGAATGCGGACCTGCCCTTCGACCAGTTTACCATTGAGCAAGTCGCAGGCGATTTGTTGCCCAACGCGACTCCGCAGCAAGTCATCGCAACCGGCTTTCATCGCTGCACACCGACGAATGTGGAAGCCGGCACCGAGCCGGAGGAGAGCCGCATCAACCAAGTCATCGACCGCGTGAACACCACGGGTGCAGTCTGGCTTGGGACCACGCTGGAGTGTGCGCAGTGCCACAATCACAAGTATGATCCGTTCTCGCAGCGCGACTACTACGGCCTGCTCGCCTACTTCAACAACACGGAGAAAGAGGCCGAGCGCACAAAT
>CAXNNN010000019.1:0-17880 GCA_964203095.1 Verrucomicrobiaceae bacterium
CACGGCCACAGGCAGCGTCGCGATCTCGATGGGACTCAAGCGCACCATTGCGGGATCAAACGTCGGCCGCAACGACCAGGCACGCCACACGATCACCGCCAGCAGGATGGCGGCGGTGAGTTGGAGAAGGCGAAGGGGCAGTCGCATGACGTATGGTGTTCAGGCCTTAGCGTGTTTGAGTCGACGAGGTATGCTAAAGCGTGAACACCACACGCAGCAAGCCACTCCTGCTTTCTCCGCAACGGCGGACCGCTCCTCGCCCTGCTCCTTGCGCCCTTCATAAAAACCTCTACCATGCCCTGCCCATGGACCCGAAGATCCGCGAACGACTCGAAAGCTACCTGCTCAGCAAAGGACTGCGCAGGACCAAGCCGCGCGACATCATCGTGGAGGCCGCCTTCAGCACCACCGAGCATTTCACCGCTGAGGAGCTGCTGGACATGGCGCGCAAGATCGACCGCACCGTCAGCCGTGCGACGGTGTATCGCACTCTCAGCCTGCTGGTGGAGTGCGAGCTGCTGCACGAGATCGACCTGGGCCGCGACCAGACGTATTACGACCCGAACTTCCTGGAGAAGCCGCAGCACAATCACCTGATCTGCAACGACTGCGACAAGGTCGTCGAGTTCGAGGATGAACACATTGCGCTGCTCGAGGATTGCATCACCCGCCGCCTCGGCTTCAAGCCCACCAACAAAAGCATCCGCATCCAAGCGAACTGCGAGGAGTTGGCCCGCAGCGGCGTGTGCAAGACGCGGAAGTGCGCGGTGAATTAACCACCCAGCCTTGTTCATCATTCAGGGGTAAGAGCCTGACATGAATTCCTACTAAAGCAATCAACGATATTGATCCTTGCCCGACTGGTGGATTCCGGGGAATATCGCTGTGTATGATAAACCAAGATAGGTTATGGCAGCAGGTCGCTGCGTTTCGGTTCGATAAAGCACAGTCAGCTTTTCCCTTTTCGCAAAGGCTGGCACGAGAGAACGGTTGGAGCGTCGGCTTTGCCCGGCGCGTGGTGGAGGAATATCGGCGCTTCATTTATCTGGTCATGCGGGCGGGGCACCCGGTGACCCCGTCGGAAGCAGTCGATCAGGCCTGGCATCTGCATCTGGTCTACACCCGATCCTATTGGGATGACCTGTGCCGGGATGTGCTCGGCAAGCCGCTGCACCATGGTCCAACCGAAGGCGGCAAGGCAGAGAATGACAAGTTCCATGACTGGTATCAGCTCACGCTGGAAAGCTACCAACGGTGCTTTGGCTGTCGGCCACCGGCTGATATCTGGCCATCAGCGCAAGAGCGCTTCGCTCCTGACAACCTTTTCCAATGGGTGAATCATAAGGACACCTTTCTATTGCCAAAGCGCAGCCTGAAAAAGGCACTGACAGCCGTCAGCGCTGTCAGTCTTGCGGCAGCCTTGGTGGCTTGCAGCAATAAGTCCAACGATGACCCTGGCACCGTGTTTCTCGCGATCTTACTTCTCGTGCTTCTGACCGTAGCCATTCAGGTGATCAATTCTCGCGCACCTCGCAGTTCCAACAAAAAGACTGACCATCACAGCGGCGGCTGCTCAGCGGGCAGCGGTGGATGCAGCAGTGGTCATTCAGGCTGTGGTTCACATCATAACGGCTCTGGGTGCTCAAGCGACAGCGGCTCATCAGGGTGCAGTTCTTCCGGCTGTGGTGGCGGAGGCTGTGGTGGCGGGGGCGACTAGAGTTTAATCCCGAACTCTTCGCCCACCTTCACGCTTTCAGCAAAGGCGACAAGTAACTCGATGACTTGCTGCACATCGGCCATATCCGCCATTTCGACCACACTGTGCATGTAACGCAGCGGTAGCGAGACGAGGGCGCTGGCGATGCCTTCGCGTTGGTTGAAGATCTTATCGGTATCGGTGCCGGTGAAGCGGGAGGAGGACTCGTGCTGCAAGGCGATCCCTTGTTTCTCGGCGACCTGCATGAGCTTCTTCACCACGTTCGGATGATTGGCACTTCCGTGAGTCAGTGAGGGACCACCGCCGAGCTTGACCTTGCCATGCTTTTCTTTGCTGATGCCGGGGCTGTCGGTGGCGTGGGTGACATCAAGCACGATGGCGAGGTCGGGCATGAGCCGGTGCGCAACCATCATCGCACCGTTGCCGCCGATCTCTTCCTGCACGGCATTGACCGCGATCACAGTCGAGGGCACGCGCTTCTTTTTCTGGCTCAGGCGCTGCATGACTTCGGCGATGATGAAGCCGCCGATGCGGTTGTCGATGGCTCGGCCCATGAGCTTGTTGTAGCCGATGAACTCAGCGGCGTCGCAGTAAACCATGACATGGCCCACGCGGATGCCAGCCTTGGCCACTTCCTTGGCGCTGTTGACGCCGATATCGACCACCAGCTCATGCGGTTGCGGCACTTTTTCATTTTCACGCTCGCGGATGTGGATGGCGGTGTTGCCGATGATGCCGCGCACCACGCCCTTGTCGCCAAGGATGTCCACGCGTCGGCCACGGCCCGTGGCGGCATCCGAGCCACCCACACGGTCCACATACATGAAGCCGTCATCATTGATGTGCTTCACCATGTAGCCAATCTCGTCCGCGTGGGCTTCGAACATGATGCGGAGACCTTTCTTGTCGCCGCCATCAAGCGTGGCCCAAGCGGTGCCATACGTGTCGTTCTCCACGCGGTCGGCGAACTGCCCGATATGCTTCGCCCACTTGCGCTGGCCGGCGATTTCAAAACCGGTTGGGCTGGGCGTGTTGAGCAGGTCGAGAAGGAACGTCTTGGAGGCAGCGTTGATGGACATGCGAGGATGAAAGCACCGCGGCTGAACGCGGCAAGAGGGCAAACGCCTTGACCATCCAGGCCAGCCCATGCACATAGCCCTGCCCCCGCTGCCCCTTATCCCCCAAAAAGGGTAGCTCTTTGCGCAATGACTGCCCCATTCAAAATTCTCGTACTCGGTGCCACCGGCCGTTTGGGCCTGGCCCTGGTGCGGAAATACCGCGTCCAAGGCATCGACATCCGCGCTCTGGCCCGTGGACAAGCCGATCTGTCGAAACCGGACACACTCGCGGCAGCCCTGGCAGACGAAGATTTCAATGTGCTGATCAACACGGCAGGCGTCACCGACGTGGACTACTGCGAGGCTCATGCAGCGACTTCCTTCGTGACGAATGCGACTGCGCCTGGCGTGCTCGCGGCCCTTTGCCAGACGCGGTTCGCGCGGATGGTGCAGGTCAGCAGCGACTATGTTTTTGCCGGAGATGTCCACGCAGCACGCACGGAGGACGACGCCACGTGGCCAGCCAATGTGTATGGCCAAAGCAAGCTACAGGCCGAGCGTGCGGTCTTGGCGGCTCAGCCGCAAGCGTTGGTGCTCCGTGTCTCCTGGCTCTTTGGTTTGGAAAAACCGAGCTTTCCTGATCGCGTCATTCGCGAGGCCCAGGAGCGGCTCGACGTGAGCGCCGTGAATGACAAGTGGGCCTGCCCGACCTTTGCCGATGACTTGTGCGACTGGCTGCTGGCCTTGCTCAACGCGCCTGCGGCCAGCGGTGTTTATCATGTCGTGAATGCGGGCCACTGCACGTGGCATGAGTATGGAGAGCGCACGTTAGCGCTGGCTGAGCAGTTAGGCATACCTGTGAAGACCACGAAGGTGCGGGGGCACTCAATGCAGGGCTTCGCCCCTTTCCTGGCCCAACGTCCACCTTTCACCGCGCTCGATACCGCGCGATTCACACAGGTCACCGGTGTGCAGCCGCGCTCTTGGGAGGCAGCGCTAGAGGATTACTTGCGGCAAAAGTATTTGGCGTGAAGCGATCCGCCGATACTGCACCTCGACCACCACGGCACCGCCGCAGGGCGCGCCGAAGCGTTTGGCGACTTCCACACCAGGCAGGAAATGCTGCACCGCGCGGTCATCTGAGGCCTTGCCCGGGCGGCGCGCGACCACCATGGCCATGAACAACACGCCCAGGAACAAACAACCGGTGAAAAGGCCCGCAAACAGCAGGTCACTCCTTTGAAAAGCATTGCCACGCTGGCGCGCCAAGATCGCCAGCTCTCCCAGTTCCTTTTATCAGCAGGCGCACCCCACTGGCGATGGGTTCCTCGGACATTTTGCTCCGGCCCATCTCCTCGGCGGCCAGACGAAGCACGGTGAACAGCTTAGAGTTAGTGTAGCGATGCCATAGGTCCGCTGACACATGCAGAAAAGGCAAGCCACGCGATGAACGATCCACGCAGATGATCACGCCGCGTTGATTGTCCGCCCAGGCTTTGAGGAGAGCACGCGAGCGCTCGCCAGCGAACTAGCTGCCTTTCAGGTAGGTGTTGGTGTCGATGAACAGCTGAATGCCCATTTGCTGGGCCAAAGCGGCCCGTTCTCGCACCAAGGCCTGTCCCGTCTAGGTGGAGAGAACACACGGCCATCATCGCGGAATCCATCCGCCAGCTTTGTGGGCATGATCGCCGACACAGCAGCGATCATGCTGAAGATTCCTGTGCTTAACGTCATGCGGGCAGATGTTGCCGTCGCGCAGCGGGCGAGCAACTACTTCGTCTGCACCACTGCCGTAGCAGTAGGCGCGAGCACCTTTTGCAGGGCACGTGGATACACACCGAGCACCAGGATGCCAAGCATGAGCGCAATGGCGGTCACACGGCTCAGCAGCGTCCAGCGCAGCTTGGACGCATCAGGCTCGCCAGGGGAATACGCAGCGAGGATCGGCTTGAAGTAATAGTAGAAACCAGCAGCGGCACCGACGACTGCGATGGCGACGATGGCGAAGTGACCACCATCGACGGCGGCGACGAAGACCAACAGCTTGCCCATGAAGCCAGCGGTCAGCGGCAGACCAGCCATGGAAGCCAAGGCGACCGTGAGAGCGAAGGCCATGCTGGGGTTGCGCTTGGCCAAGCCAGTGATGTCTTTCAATTCCTCACCCACACCCTGCGAGCGCAGCACGCAGAGCATCAGGAAGCCAAGAAGTGTCATCGGCAAGTAAGTCGCCAAGTAGAAAGCTACCACGCCTGCGGAGTCCAATCCGAAGCGCGCCGAGCTACCACAGGCGAGCGCCAGCAGCAGAAAGCCCGCGTGGCTGATCGACGAGTAGGCAAACAAGCGCTTCACGTTGGTCTGGAAGATGGCAGGCAAGCTACCCAGCACGATGGTCAGCGCTGCAGCGAACAGTAGCGCGTTGAGCACAGGCTGCGCGATGGCTGAACCCTCGGCCGTGAAGGCCTGCACGGTGCGTGTCAGCACCACGAAACCAGCCGCCTTGGAACCTACCGAAAGGAAGGCGGTCACAGGAGTTGGCGCACCTTGATACACGTCGGGCACCCAAATCTGGAAAGGAGCGGCCGCGACCTTGAAGCCAAAGCCCGCGAGCAGCAATGCCGCGCCGAAGAGCAAAGCCCCCACATTGGTCTCTGCCTTCGCCGTTGCAGCAGCAACACCTGCGAAGCTCATGGTGCCGGTCACACCGTAAATCCAGGCGATGCCATAGACCAGGATGCCCGTGCTCAGCGCGCCGAGGATCAAATACTTCACACCCGCCTCTAGCGACAAACCACTTCGGCGCGTGTAGGCCACCAGCACGTAAAACGACACCGTCACCAATTCCAGCGGCACGAAGACAGTCAGCAAATCCTTGGCCGAAGCCATCCACATCATACCGGCACACACGATCAAAGGGAGCGCGTAGAACTCGCCAATGCGGGTCTTCACGCTTTCACTGCTGCTGAAGTGTGCGAGCACCTTGTCAGACTCGATGGCTAGGATCAAAACGATCAGCGTGGTGACCAGCGCAAAAACCTTGTAGAACATGGCCAAGCCATCGGTGGCGTAGTGTGGCTCCAACCAGGCTGGCACTGCAGCACAACCGCAGCAAGCCGTGAGCAGAGCGAACAAGGCAACCCCTGTGCAGGACGCAGCGATCACCGGCACCACCATGCGGTGCAGCTTGTCAGCAAAGGCATCCAGGGCCAGCAGCAGCACGCCCGCGATGGCCAGACCGATCTCGATGGAAAAAGGACAGATCATTTCGCGGTGAAGTTGAGGAGGTCAGTGATGAGGCTCGGGCGACAGCCCACGACGAGCAGCACGGCGGTCAGGAGCAGCAGCGGAATGCGCTGACTGCCCAGCGGATCGCTGATGAAATGGCCCTCGGCAGCCTTGCCGAAGAAGAGGCTACGGTAGGCGCGCAGCATGTAGACGGCTGACATGACCACCCCCCAGAGCGCCAGAATGGTCGCCCAGTGAATCGGCTTCAGCCCGGTGTTCAGACTTTGATGGAAGGCACCCACAAAGACCATCACTTCACCCGCAAAGTTCGCCAAGCCCGGCAGGCCGATGGACGAGAAGGTCGCAAAGCCGAACATCACCGTGAGGAAGGGTGCGTTGCCAGCGAGACCACCAAGCTTCGAAAACTCCAGCGTGCCCAGCTGATTGCGCATCTTGCCACATAAAGCGAAGGCTAGCGCGATGCTAATGCCGTGGGCGAAGATGAGCAGGACTGCTCCGTTCAAGGCGACCGTGTTGCCAGCGGCGATGCCGAGGAAAATGTAACCCATGTGCATCACGCTGCTGTTGCCCAACATCGTGTCGAGGCTGCTTTGATGAATCGTGACCAAGCCGATGACGATGATGTTGCCGACCAGCATGAGCAGCAAAGCTTGCTGCACCCATTCAGCCTTCGCGCCCAAGGGCAGCAGCGGTAGCGCGATCTTGATCAAGCCATACAGACCGAACTTCTTGAGCACCCCCGAATGCAACATCGCGACCGGGGTCGGTGCCGCAGCGTAGGCCGGAGCCGCCCAGCTATGGAATGGGAACAGGCTGACCAGCGTGCCGAAGCCGACGAGCAGCACAAAGAAAATCCAAGCCTGCGCATCCGCCGCCAGCGGGGCAGACTTGGCGGTTTCAAGTAACGCGTTCAGGTCAAAGGTGAGGCCATTGGAGCCACTGTAGTTCAGGACCAGCGCGGCAAGACCGGCGAGCAAGACCAAGCTGCCGGCCCCGAGATACACGGTGATCTTCCACGCGATGGCACGACGGTTGGTCGCATCGCCATGGCCATGAACCGCGATCATGAGCAGCGTCGGAATCAGCGCCAGCTCGTGGAAGCCGTAAATGAAGAACAAATCCGTGCTTAGGAAGGCACCCAGCGCACCGCCCGCGATGAGCAGCGAAGCGACATGATAAATCGCCGGCTTGTCGATGATCTGCCAAACAGCGGCGAGGAGCACGAGGCAAGTCAGCAACGCGAGGGTCAGACTGAACCCATCCGCACCAACCGCGAAGTTGATCGCCGGATTGTCCAAGATAGGAATGCTGTGCGAGAGGTTCACACCCGCCGCGTGCTGCGACAAGGTGACCAAAAGCACGACGAGGTTAAGCACCGACGCGCCACGGCTGATCAGCTTCGCCGGCAGGCCAGCGCCAATCAGCGCCGCTGCGAGCAAGGGGATCAAGATAATGATTTCCAGCAGACTCATGATTCAATCGGTTCAATGGCGCGGCAGCACTTGCACCACAAGGTAGATCGCCAGCAGCAAGCCCAGGCCCAGGGCAAAAGTGTAACCCTGGAGCTGACCGGACTGCATGGCGCGCGCCGTCTTACCCATGCGGCAGGCAATCGCCGCTGGCAGACGTGCGACCAAGCCATCCACAAAAATGCTTTCCAAACCCGTGACAATCCACGCCAGACGGTCCTGGAACACCTTCACAATCACGGCATAAATCTCGTCGATGTAGAACTTGTTCGCGAAGAGCTTGATGTTCAGCGGGTCCTTGTCCTTGCCGTTGTAAAGAAAGAACGCGAGACCGGAACCGATCACCACGGCGGCAATCGAAATGCCCATCACAAAAAGGTGACCCTCCGCATGCCCGGCGTGTGGCACCAAGGCTTGCAGTCGACCGCTGAAGAAGCCGTAGCCAGAGAAGATGGCAAAGATCGACAGCAGCAGCAGCGGCGCGATCATGATCATCGGAGCCTCATGCGCATGGCTGGCAGCCTCAGTGCGGGCCTTGCCGAAGAAGGCCACGACCACGCAACGCGTCATGTAGAAGCTGGTCAGCAGCGCAGTGAAGGAGGCGGAGGCAAAGAGCCAACCGCACTCGTGGTAGGCAGCACCCAGGATCTCTTCCTTCGAGAAGAAGCCGCTCATACCAGGCAAGCCCATCAGTGCCAGCGTACCGATGGCGAAGGTCAGGAAGGTCGCCGGGGTTTGCTTCCGCAGGCCACCCATCTTCCAGATGTCCTGCTCGTGATGGCAGGCATAGATCACTGCGCCCGCGCCGAGGAACAAAAGCGCCTTAAAGAAGGCGTGGGTATAAAGATGGAACATGCCCGCTTCACCCGCATGAAGACCGACCGCCATGACCATGTAGCCGAGCTGTGACAGCGTCGAGTAAGCAAGGATGCGCTTGATGTCATTCTGCTGCACCGCCATCAGCGCGGCGAACAAGGCCGTGAATCCGCCGATACCTGAAATGATCTGCATCGCCAGCTCCGATTCCACCAGGATGAAGCTCACGCGCACCAGCATGTAAACACCCGCCGCCACCATCGTCGCGGCGTGGATTAGTGCGGACACGGGTGTCGGGCCTTCCATCGCGTCCGGTAGCCAAACATGCAGCGGCACCTGGGCCGACTTGCCGACGGCACCCATGAACAGACCTAGCGCGGCCAAGGTCATCACCCAAGAAGGAGCGTCATGCAGGGGGCCAGTGGTGCTGCCACCGCTCAGGCTTTCCTTCAGAGCGGCAAAACCAATCTCGCCATTGCTCGCTGCAAACAAAACGAGGATGCCAATCATGAACCCGAAATCGCCAATGCGATTGGTGAGAAAGGCTTTTTTCGCCGCTTCCGCTGCCGAGGGCTTCTCAAACCAGTGACCGATCAGCAGGTAGGAACTCAGGCCCACCAACTCCCAGAACACGAACATCATCAGCAGATTGTCCGCCAGCACGATGCCGGTCATGGAGAACATGAACATGCTCAGGCTGCCGAAGAAGCGGCTCTGCGATTCATCTTCCTTCATGTAACCCAGCGAATACACGTGCACCAGCAAACCGATGAAGGTCACGATGAACATCATGCCCGCGCTCTGCTGATCGAGAATGAACCCAATGCCTGCGTGCAGTCCGTCAACATCGATGAACTGAAACAGCGTGCCCGTGGTCGGCTCTGCGCCGAGCAATAAGCAGCTAGTGATCAAGCAGATCGTAGCCGAGCCCACCGAGATGACCTTGGAGACGAAGCTGCCCACGTAGCGATTCAGCACCAAAATGGCGAAGGCCGCGAAGAGCGGCAGCAGAAGGAGGAGCGATACAGCAGATTGTTGATTCATGTCGTGCTCAGCCTTGCAGTTTGGTCACGGATTCCACGCTCACGCTATGCTTAGCGCGGAAGAGCGCCACGATGATCGCCAGCCCCACCGCGACCTCAGCCGCAGCCACGGTGATGGTAAAGAACACCAGCGACTGCGCCGTGTAGTCCGGCACTCCGTTGACAGTGTGAAAGCGCGTGAACGCGACCAGCGTCAGGTTCGCAGCGGTCAGCATCAATTCCAGACACATGAAAATGGTCAGGATATTGCGCCGGGCGACGACGCCCGCGAGCCCGATGGCAAACAGGATACCTGCAACGAGAAGGTAGTGGTTCAGGGTGATCATGCCGACTCCTCCTTGCGGTCACGTTTGCTCAGCACCACCACGCCCACAGTCCCTGCCAGCAAAAGCAGACCGACGATCTGGAGGTGCAGCGGGTAGTCTTTGAAAAGGGTCACGCCCATCAGCTTGGCATCGGGAAGCGTGCCTGCTTTCAGATCGTTCACGATCGTTGGCAGCGTCTGGGTTTCAGCGGCCTTCGCCATGTCCAGCGCAGGCAAGGGCTTGTTGCCTTCTTTGAATACGCCAAGCACATTGACAATCTGGAGCGAGAACAGCACTGCGAGAAAAACTCCGCCGATGGCTGGCATCACGTGGCCCTTCTTGACGGCCTCCGCCTGGATGTCGAGCAGCATGATGATGAATAGGAACAGCACCATCACCGCTCCGGCATAGACCAAGATCTGCAGAGTGCCGATGAAGTAGGCGTCCAGGCTGATGAACAGCGCGGCAACGCCCACAAAGGAAACGACCAGCGACATCGCGCTCGCCACCGGGTTGCGCGCCAAGACCACGCCTGCTCCGAAGATCAGCGTGATGGCCGCGAAAAAATAAAACAACAGGGAGGGCATGAGCAGCTACTTCAGTTCATTCCACTTGTTCACTAGACCTTCACGGACGCCGCCGATCTCGTAGAGCTTGGCTTTGTTGTGCACCATTTCGGCGCGGCTCTCACCGGTGATCGCGTAATCCTTGCGCAGATAGATGGCTTGCTCGGGGCAAACCTCCTCACACATGCCGCAGTAAATACAGCGGATCATGTCGATATCGAATTCTTTCGGCCGCTTTTCCACCTTGGCCCAGGGATCTTCGCTGGGGATTTCCATCGGCGTGATCTTGATCGCTTTTGGCGGGCAAATGAATTCGCAGAGTTGGCAACTCACACAACGCTCGCGGCCATGTTCATCCGTGACGAGGGTGGGCGCACCGCGATACCACTCGGGCAGGCTTTCGTCCCATTTCTGCTCGGGATACTGCATGGTCACGCCGTTAGGTCCGCCGCGCAACACGCTGAGGAGGTTGCGCACGGCATGTCCGACCGTGATTTTCAGCCCTTTCAAGAGCGTGCTGATGAACAGCTTCTCGTGCCAGGCGAGCTTGGGGCGTTGGACGACGATGGTTGCCATATTCAGGAATTATTTCAGCGGCCACCACCACATGATCACTGCCGTGAGAATCACGTTGGCCAGCGCGACTTCAAACATCACGAGCCAACCCAGCTTCATCAGCTGGTCATAGCGGAACCGTGGAAGTGACCAGCGGATGATGACAAAGAACAAAATGAAGGCCAGCACCTTGGTCGCAAAGGTCACGATGTGTAGCAGACCGAGCCAGAGGGGTGTCGAACCAGGAATGTATTCCAACTGAAGGCCGACGTATTGATGGATGAGGGGTGCAAACGGAATGCTCCAGCCGCCCAGGAAGAGTGTCACCGCCAAGCCAGAGCCGATGATCATCGCCGCATACTCGCCCATGAAGAAAAGTGCGAATTTCATCGACGAATACTCGGTGTGGTAGCCGGCTACGAGTTCCGTTTCGCACTCCGCCATGTCGAAGGGCAGACGGTTTGTTTCGGCGAACATCGAGATCACAAAGATCACAAACGAGATCACCATGGGAATGAATAGCGCCCAACGGCCCCAGGCCCAGGGTTCTTCTTCGGCCACATTCCACGGCAGCGAATCGCCCCAAAGCGGCAGTAGCAACCATCCGTTCGCATCTTGAAGAGTGGAAATCTTGCCAAGGTTCAGCTCCCCAAAAACCATCAGCACTGGGATGATCGACAGGCCCAGGGAAAGCTCGTAGCTGATCATCTGGGAACTGGCGCGCACGCCGCCGAGGAAAGGATACTTTGAATTCGACGACCAGCCGGCCAGCACGATGCCATAAACACCCAGCGAGGCGATGGCGAAGGTGTAAAGCGGGCCCACGTTGAGGTCTGCAATGACCGCTTTGACCGGCTGCGCCAGCCCCAGGAAGCTGAAGTCGAGCTCGCTGCCAAAAGGCACCACAGCGCAAGTCAGCAGCGCTGGCACCAGGGTCAGCGCTGGGGCCAGCCAGTAGTAAAACGTGTTCACGTTCTTCGGCGTGAAGTCTTCCTTCAGCAGGAACTTCAAGCCATCGGCCATCGGCTGGAACAAACCCCACAAGTGAAAATCCTTCTTGAAGCCCAGCAGCGTGAGGGGAATGCCGACGCGGTTCGGACCCACGCGATCCTGGATGATCGCACTCAGGCGGCGTTCGATCATCACCGAATAGGCCACCGAGGGCAGGATCATCATAAACGTCAGCCCAACGATCTTCGCCAAGGTGATGGCGAAGAGAGTGATGTCGATGCTACCATGGATCAGGGTCATTCGGGCGAGCGGGGGATGTGCATCGATTATCCGAGCGCGGGGACAAGCGGCAACCCGAATTTGTGAAAAATTTCACAAGCCCGTTAGGAAGCACCTTTGCGGCCAATTTCACGTCCTTTGCTTTTGGAGCTGTCATTACCTATCTCCTGCCTTGTATCCTGGGCAAAATGACCGTCTTTGCTGCCGGGCAACCGTCACCGCCCGCTCATGAAAGACACCCTGGAAGACATTGAAACCTTCGTCACGGAAGTCATCCTGCACAACAAGCGCGGGCTACGGGCCATGCTCTGCCGTGGCCTGTTCTATGGGCTGTCCAAGGTGTTTGCCGTGCTCGTGTCTTTCCGTCTGTGGCTCTACCAGCGGCGTTACATTCACGATCATCACCTCGGCGTGCCGGTCATCAGCATTGGCAACCTGACGGTCGGCGGCACCGGCAAGACGCCCGTGGTTGAGTTGTTCGCCCGCACCCTGCGCGACAAGGGCCGCAGCGTGGCTATCCTGAGCCGGGGCTACAAGAGCAAACGCCAGAAGAAAACCCCGCTGTGGAGGAAGGCGGCGGCCCTATTTCACCTGATCGAGAAGCCGAAGCGCCCTCTCCCACGCGTGGTTTCCGACACCCAGCAGGTGCTGCTCCAAGATGCTTATGTGGCCGGGGATGAGCCCCTGATGCTTGCCCGCAACCTGCCCGGCGTGCCCGTCGTCGTGGATCGTGACCGCGTGAATGCGGGTCGCTATGCGATTCAGAACTTCCACGCCGACGCGCTGGTTCTAGACGATGGGATGCAATACCTGCGCCTGAAGCATCGGCTCGACATTGTGCTGGTAGACCGCACTGCGCCTTTCGGCGTGAATGGCCACATGCTGCCGCGCGGAACCATGCGCGAACCGCCGAGCCACCTGAAGCGCGCGAGCTACATTTTCATCACCAAGAGCGACGAGACCAGCAACGAGCACCTGATCGCCCACCTTCGCCGCTTCAACCGCGTGGCTGAGATCGTCGAATGCCGCCATCGCCCAGTCTATTTCAAGGACCTGCACACGGGTGAGGAGCTGCCGGTCACGGCGGTGAATGGCAAATACGTCGGCGCACTATCAGGCATCGCCGTGCCGGAGAGCTTCGAGAATGGGTTGCGCAAGCTGGGGGCGGAGGTGGAGGCGACACTCCGTTTCGCCGATCATCACCGGTTCGATGAGCGAGAGATCAAGCCCTTTATCGACCGCTGCATTCGCCGCGACCTGGAGTTCATCGTCACGACCGAGAAGGACATTGTCCGGTTCCCGGAGATTCCACAGGGCGACATTCCGATTATCTACATGCGGGTGGAGATCGAGATCCTGCGCGGGCATGACGTGTTTGAAAAAATGATCCGATTGATCACCGAGCCGCGTTCGGTTCCTCCTGGGGTGCTCATGCCGACCATCACCGCCACAGCCTGACGCCTCCCTCCACATGTCTTTGAAATTGATCCGCCTCGCGCTCGCAGCGCTCTTCCTGCTCGAACTCAGCGTCTTGGTTTTCGGGCCTGATGCCGCAGCCGCCAAGCAAGCGATCGCGGATGCTGCCGGTCGGAAAACCAACCCGTCGTGGGAGCACGATGTCGATCTGGGCATCCACTACGCCGCATTCATCAATCTGGTCTTGCTCACCGTTCTGCTGCTGACGGCGGGCCTGTGGTCGCGCCCTTTCGTGTCGCAGCCCGATGACGATCCACTGCAGCGCGAGCGCCCACCCTTGTGGCAGCGCCTCGGCCTGCCGCTGCTCATGGTCATCGGCTTCAGCACGATCTACGGCACCACCTCCTTTGCCTCCAAAGGTCTGTGGTGGGACGAGCTGTGGGCCATGAAACAGTGCGTGCACGGTCAGTGGAAGGCGGACAAG
Organism: Verrucomicrobiaceae bacterium; assembly: GCA_964203095.1. Classification (GTDB taxonomy): domain Bacteria; phylum Verrucomicrobiota; class Verrucomicrobiia; order Verrucomicrobiales; family Verrucomicrobiaceae; genus JAEUHN01. The sequence continues at coordinate 13,903 of CAXNNN010000019.1, forward strand.
AAGAACCCAGAGGAGCTGAAGTTCTCCCCCACCAGTTGGAAGCGCTGCGCCTTCTACTATCAGAAGCCGACCAACCACGCGCCCATGTCGCTGGCGCAAAAAGCCAGCCTCAGCGTGTGGCGCACCGCCACGAGATCCCAGCCACACGACTTCAGCGAACTCGCCGTGCGGATGCCCGCGATGATCGCCAGCGGCGTCGCTGTGCTGCTGATGATGCGCCTCTGCGGTCTTGCCCAAGGTGCAGCACTCGGCGGGCTGCTGCTGCTCGTCCACCCCTGGCACCTGCGCTACGGCGTCGATGCGCGGGCCTATGCCTTCGTCGTGCCGCTATGTCTGAGCGGCATGCTCGCCGCGCGAAAGATCATTTTCCAACGGGGCCGAAAACCCGCCGCCTGGATCTGGCTGGCCATCAACCAAGGCCTCTGGGTCTGGACCTATCCGTATGGGGCTCTGGAAGTCGGCGTGATGTTTGTCATCCTGGGCGTCTTCCTCTGGCGCGCTGAGGACAACCTGCGCGACAAAATCACGGCGCTACAACGCCTGCTGGTCACGCACGTGTTCGCGGCCATGATTTGTCTTCAGTTCTTCCTGCCGAACTTTACCCAGGCGCGGCACTGGGTCGGTCAGGAGAGTCAGGGTCACGCGCTGGATGCCCGTATTGCAAAGGACACGCTGAGCAATGTCGCCTTTGGCATGAACTGGAAAGGGCCGTCGCAGAGCGCACCGGAGGGCAAGGGCCTCACCGGATTGGTCGATGAAATGGGCTCTGAACCCGCAGCCTACGGTGCTCTAGCGCTCATGCTCGGGCTGTCGTTGCTTGGCCTGCGCTGGGCGGTCAAGAACCAGCCGCGCACGGGCTGGCTCATCGCTGCGCCCTTGATCAGCGGCGGGTTCCTGGCGGCCATCAGCCTGATCACGGGCACGTATTACTACCCGCGCTTCGCCATTGCACTGCTGCCGGTTTTCGTCGCTGGTCTGAGCTTCAGTGGGCAACTTTTCAGCGTGTGGACTCAAACCCAGCGCCGCATCGTGCTGGGTGTGATGATCGTGTTCGTGCTGCTCACGAATCACCAGCGCGGCGTGCTCATGGCGCGGCCCTACGCGGGCATCCGGCAAGCTGCACAGTTCGTCCAGCAATGGCCCACGAGGGACAAGCGGCCGCTCGTCGCCTGCTTCGGCCTGGGGCGCGAGGTGATCACCGTCTATTACCCGCGCTCGGTCGATGCCTTGTATCCTGATGACCTGACCAGACTCCGCGCCCAAGCCCAGGCCGAGGGGCGTGACTTGCTGGTCATGCAGGGCTACTCGCAGTTCCACACCGACATGCTGCCCGACGGTATGAAGGTGCTAGCCGACCCTGCGCAGTTTGAGGAAGTCGCTGCCTTCCCGGGTATCGAGCCGGACTTCCTGTTCCGCGTGCTGAAGGCGAAGTAGCACATTCGTATTCGTTCCAAGCGCAAGAATACCGGCCTGCGTGACTTTACATGCAGATGCTGCGTTACCTCCTGCCCTTGCTCGCCTTGCCCCTTTTTGCGGCGGCCCCCAATGTGAAGCCCGATGATGTGGCCGGGAACGAGGAGGTCAAAAAGATCATGGAATCTCGCCCCGGGCGCGGCGTGATGCGCGACGACACGCCGCCGCAGAAGCCGGAGGACGCGATGAGGCTCTTCAACACTCGCAGCGACGTCGCCGTCGACCTCGTTGCGCATGAGCCTGACGTAACCCAGCCGCTTTACCTCAGCTTCGACTCGCGGGGTCGCCTGTGGGTGGCGCAGTATCGCCAGTATCAATTCCCCGCAGGCCTGAAGATCGTCAGCTATGACCAGCACCTGCGGGCGAAGTTCGACAAGGTGCCGCAGCCTCCGCCGCTCGGCGTGAAGGGCGCGGACCGCATTTCCGTTCACGAGGACACGAATGGCGACGGCTTGTATGACACGACCAAGATCGTCATCGACGGCCTGAACATCGCCACCGCTGCGATCAAGGGCGCGGGCGGCATCTGGGTGATGAACCCGCCTTACCTGCTGTTCTATGCCGACACGAATGACGACGACATTCCCGATGGCGACCCCAGTGTGGAACTCAGCGGCTTGGGTTTGGAAGACACGCACAGCGTTGCCAGCAGCCTGCAATGGGGCCCTGATGGCTGGCTTTACGGCGCGACCGGCAGCACGACGACGGGCGATGTCAGCAGCGCCACGACCAAACATGTGAAGTGGGAAGGTCAGCACATCTGGCGCTTCCATCCGAAGAAGAAGACCTTCCAAATTTATGCCGAGGGCGGGGGCAACACCTTCAGCCTGGACATCGACAGCAAGGGCCGGTTCTTCAGCGGCACCAATGGGGGCGGCACACGCGGCATGCACTACGAACTGGGCAGCTACGGTGTGAAGAACTGGGGCAAGCATGGCCCGCCGATGAATCCGTATGCCTTTGGCTTCTTCGAGCACATGAAGAGCGAGGGCGACAAGCGCCGCTTCCCGCAGGCCTTCATCGTGTATGAAGGTGGCCTGCTCGGCAGCAGTTACGAAGGCCGCATCATCGCGCCCAACGCGCTGGCCAACTTGACCTACGTCAGCGAGCGCATCGCCGAGGGCTCCACCTTCCGCACCAAAGACGCCGAAGACCTCATGAGCACCAGCGACCGCTGGTTCCGCCCAGTGGATGTGAAGGCCGGTCCCGATGGCTGCGTGTATATCGCCGACTGGTATGACACGCGGCTCAGCCACGTCAGCCCCGTCGATGACTGGAGCAAGGGTGATGGCCGCATCTATCGTGTGCGACCGAAGAGTGGCGCACCCGTGCTGAAGCCCTTCAATCTGCACACCGCGAGCGGCGACGAACTGGTCGGTTACCTGAGCCACAGCAACAAATGGTTCCGCAAACAAGCCGGGCTAGAGATCGGCTGGCGTGAGTTGGAGGACCTCGGGCCGAAGCTGAAGGAACTCGCGCTGAAGCAGGACAATGCGAACGCGCTGGACGCAATGTTTGCCCTGCATCAAGTCGGTGCTCTCGATGATGAAACGAACACGCAGCTCTTGCAGCACGCTGATCCGTATGTGCGCCGCTGGGCCGTGCGGCACACGGTCACCGGCATGAAGGCCGCGATGGATGCACTGCCGAAGCTCGCCGCCATCGAGCAGCATCTGGAAGTGCAAACGCAGCTCGCAGCGTCCGCCAAGCGCCTGCCTGCGAGCACCGCGCTGCCCATTTTGAAAGCCTTGCTCGGCACCAAGGATGAGCGCTTGAGCCTGATGCTCTGGTGGCTGCTGGAGGCGAAGTGCGAGTCGGATCGCGACGCCGTGCTCGCGCTGTTTGAGGATAAGGCTTCTTGGAAAGCGCAGACGCTGGTCGAGAACCTAGCGAAGCGCTGGGCCATGGCGGGCGGTGATTTGAACCTGCAATCCTGCACGAAGCTGGTGGCCATCGCGCCTGACAACAAGGCAGGTGGACTCGCGATTGCAGGCATCTCAGAAGCCTTCGAAGGCGGTGAGTTGCCAGTGCTGCCCGAAGCCCTGGCCAAGGCGTTGGGCGATCACTGGAAGCAGCAGAGCGGGGGCGATCTCACGCTCGCGATTCGCTCCGGCGACAAGGACGCGATCAAGAAAGGCCTAGCTCTGCTGAAGGACAAATCCGCACCCGTGGCCAAGCGTGCAGCGGTCGCTCTGGTCTTCGCCGAAGTCGGCAAGAAGGAAGCGCTGGAAGCCATCGCGCCCGTGTTCAGCGCAGGTGGCAATGAATCGCTGAAGCGCGCCCTGCTGCCCGCCGTGGCGAAGTTTGACGACCACAAGATCGTGCGGGCCATGCTGGATGGCTGGGAGCAGCGAATGGCGGGCAATCAACAGCTGCGCGAGGCCGCGCTGCGCCTGATGGCAGGTCGCAAGGAGTGGGCGAAGATGCTGCTGGCCCAAGTCGATGCCTGGCAAGTCCCGGCGAAGCATTTCACGCCCGACATCGTGCGCCAGCTCTCGGTCTTCA
>CAXNNN010000020.1:0-17739 GCA_964203095.1 Verrucomicrobiaceae bacterium
GGTGGGTGATTCCACGCCGCGCGGCGTGAAGCGGGTGAGCAATCCCCCTGGCAGCCTGTTCGAGTGGGAGACCTACCCAGTGCAGACCAGCGACTTCTTCAATCACCTGATCCACGAGCATCAGCTTGGCTTTCACAATCTGGTCACCCTAGCCGTGTATCGCACCCGTGAGGCCTTGGAGGCGGGCCAAGGCAGCATTCGCAGCCAGGACGAGGCGATGCTCAATGACATCGCGCGCCAGTTCGTGCGCTACCTACTCTTCGCCAACGAGGCGCGGCTACCCGCCAGCGGCGTGAAGCCCGACCCAGCATTCCTGCGCGACTTCCTGGCGCGGAAGACGGCCATCGGCAACGGTGCCTCGCTGCGCGATCTGGACCTGCGCTCGCGCCTGTTCCGCTACCGGTGCAGTTATCTGATCTACACGCCCGGGTTTGCCGCGATCCCTGAGAAAATCAAAACCCGTATCCTCGCAGGACTAACGACAGCGCTGCGCGAAACCGGCGGGCCGCAAGAATTCAGCTACCTGCCTGCGGACGAGAAGCGGGCCATCAAGATCATCCTCACCGAGACGAAGGTGCTGCCAGCAGGCAACTGATTGGTTAATGTTGGCTCCCCGCCTTGGGTAAACGGGAGGTCATCTCTTTGCCTAGCGGGCAGGAGTGCCCGTGATCCTTTGGCACCGCTGGTGGTCCGCATGGGACCACAAACAGTCGATAAGCAAACAGGCACAACAGCGTGCTGGAACCCCAGCCGTAAGCGGCTCGGAGGCATTTTCATCTGCTGGAGTTGACACTCCGGCAGGTGATATGCATGACAAAAACATGACAACTCATGCCCTGCCCACACGGCGGAGGGGCAAGCCTGTCGCCGTGGTGAAACAGGGTTCGGCAGCGGTGCCAATCTACAAAGGGGACGTGCGCGGCTCCATCCGGTTCACTGTCGCGTTTTACCGGAACGGACAACGCGAGCGGCGAACTTTCGCAACCCTGGATGCGGCCAGGGACGAGGCACGCATGGCGGCCTTGAACATCCAGCGCGGCATGAGTTCTGACAACGACCTGCGTCCGCAGGATCGCGAGGCATTCAGAGCGGCATGTGCCATGATCGCTCCCTTCGGCATCCCGCTCGTGGCCGCGCTGGAGGAGTATGTGCAGTGCCGGCGCAAACTGGGCGAGACGCCGCTGATGACCTCCGTGGAGGAGTTCGTGCGCAGGACGAAAGGATTCACCGCAGGCGTGCTGGTGCCAAAGGTGGTCGAGGAGTTCCTCGCCTCCAAGGTTCAGGACCGCATGAGCAGGCATTACCTGAAGTCGCTGCAAAGCATCCTCAAACAGTTTGCGCAGGCACTTTCGGGCGAGATCGCCAAGGTGACCACTCAGCAGATTGATGCGTGGCTGCGTGCCGGGGATTACTGCGCCGTGACGCGCAACAACCGGCTCAAGCGGGTAAAACTGCTCTTCGGCTACGCCCGCCAATGTGGTTACCTGCCCAAGCGGGAGCCCACAGCGGCTGAGGAACTCAAGCACCGCAAGCAGGGGGATACCGACGTTGGCATCTTCAAGCCTGAGGAGATGCAGCGTTTATTGAGAGCCGCTCCGCCACGGCTCATCCCAGTGCTGGCCATCGGAGCTTTTGCCGGGTTGCGCGCGGCGGAAATTGCCCGGCTTGACTGGAGTGCGGTGGATTTGGGACGAAAGATCATCGAGCTGCGGGCTGGGCAGGCCAAGACGGCATCCCGTCGCATCGTGCCCATCAGCGACAACCTCGCTGCGTGGCTCTCCCCCTTGCCAAGAGAAGGGCCGGTGGTGCCGGAGAAAGTCGTGTTTGTGAAGATCACAAGGCTGGCCAAAAGCCTCGGCATCGCATGGCCGCACAATGCTCTGCGCCACTCCTACATCAGCTACCGGATTGCGGTGATCCACGATGCGGCGCGCGTGGCGTTGGAGGCGGGCAACTCGCCGACGATCATTTTCAGGCACTACCGGGAGCTGGTCACGGAACCTGAAGCGAACAAGTGGTTCGCGATCATGCCGGGGGCTTGATTGATGGGGATGTCCGCTGATTCGTTAAAACCATCATGCGGATGGTGGGGTGATTTTCGTTTGGTTTCGTGCTGATGCAAGACGCTTGTGACGCGAAACAGGTTCGGCAGTGCAGGTGGAGCGAGGGGGCGTAGCCCCGAGCGGAGCCGGAACGCAAGAACCTGTTTCGCGTGCGCCGAAGGCCCCTTACCCTTCCATCGCTTCCGCTCCCTTCGCCTGTGGCTGGAAGAAGTTCGTCTCGTAAAGCTCGTTCATACTCATCGAACGATCTTCCCAGCTTGGCAGAGTCTCAGATTTCGGTGCTTTCTCGCTTTCCGATTTTGGGCTCTTCAGCATTCTCTACCCCTAGCATTTTCACGCCATTTTGCAAAGACAATCGGGTCACTATAGCTGCTAGGAAATTGCTTTTGAAGGGGCCGGGTCGAGTTGGCCCTGGATGTGGAGGAGACGGGGTGTGAGGGGGTCTACAGCTTGTTGTCGATACGTGTGGCTACCGGAGAGTCATGTTGAAAAAGCTTTATGGCTATCTTGCAGATCGTGGCTGCTTCGTCGCGCTTGACAATTTCAAGCATGGATACCTGAGCATCTTCTCGCGTGATGCACTGAAGAAGATTGCCGGGGGCGATGAATCATGGAAGGCGATGGGGCCGACAGAAGTCGCCGACTTGATCGTCAAGCGCCGCTTCTTCGGTTACCAAGAGTGATGAACGGGACCTCGCGGGTCGAGAGATAGGTGCCGCCTCGTTTCCGCAGTGCACTGACGAATAGCTTGGCAAGGCTTATGGGTCTTTCGCGAGGAGGTAGTGACTATTACTGTGCGTTGCTTTTTTTGCAGGCTTTGATTGAATAAAACCCGGCCTCTGGCTACCAATGCAACCGCAACTCCTGCATATCCTATGAAGAAACATCTCTCCAAAGTCCTCGTCGTCGCCTCGATGCTGTCACTCGCATCCTGCGCTGGTGGTCCGAATGCACAAACCGGCACGGTGCTCGGCGCACTCGGCGGTGCCGCCGTTGGCGGTATCATCGGTCATCAAAGCGGTCGCGGTCTGGAAGGTGCCGCTATCGGCGGTGCCCTCGGTGGCGTCGGCGGTAACATGATCGGCAATGCACAAGATCAGCGAAACTACCAGCGCCAGCAGCAATACTATGGCCAGCAGCAGCAAGGCTATTACCGCTAAGCCTTGCTGAGCGCTATTTGACCTTTCCAGCCCTGAATCCTGCGCGGGTTCAGGGCTTTTTGTGTGGTCAGGCAAGCAGGGGCTTGATGACTCGTCCTGCCACACCCGTGAGGCGCATGTCCAGTCCTTGGAATTTGACCGTCATGCGTTTGTGCTCGATGCCCAGCAGGTGCAGCATGGTGGCGTGCAGGTCGTGCACATCCACCACGTTCTCCACACTGCGATAGCCCAGTTCATCCGTGTTGCCATAGGCGATACCGGGCTTGGTTCCGCCACCCGCCATAAAGACTGAGAAGGCAAGGATGTGGTGGTCGCGTCCGGTGCCCTGGCCCATCGGCGTGCGGCCAAATTCGCCACCCCAGAGAATGAGTGTGTCCTCCAGTAAGCCGCGTTGCTTGAGGTCTTTGATGAGCGCTGCGGTGGCCTGATCGACGTCGAGCGCGCCTTGCTTCATGCCTTCGACCAGTTGCCCATGATGATCCCACGCACGATGGTAGAGCTGGATCATACGCACACCTTTTTCGGCTAATCGGCGCGCGAGCAGGCAATTCGAGGCGAACGATCCATCGCCCGGCTGCTTGACCCCATACATGTCCAGAATGTGCTGGGGTTCATTGCTCATGTCGGTTAACTCAGGCACCGAGGACTGCATGCGAAACGCCATCTCGTATTGGGCAATGCGGGTCGCGATTTCGGGATCGACGCGTTCTTCAGCCAGCATGCCATTCAAGCGCATGACTTCTTCGACGACTTGGCGCTGCGTGCTTTGGCACACGCCATCAGGGCTGCCCAAATAGTGCACCGCATCGCCTTTCGACTGGAATTGGATGCCCTGGAACTTGCTGGGCAGGAAGCCGCTCGACCACTGGCGCGCTGAGATCGGTTGCTGGCCATACTTGCCTGCGGAGCTGAGCACCACAAAGCCGGGCAGCTCGGCCGTCTCACTACCCAGCCCATACAGCAGCCAGGAGCCCATGCTGGGCCTGCCTTTGATGATGCTGCCAGAGTTCATGAAGGCATGAGCGGTGTCATGATTGATCTGCTCCGTCTGCATGGACTTCACCACACAGAGTTCATCGGCAACGCGGCCGATGTGGGGGAACAGTTCGGAGATCTCGATGCCCGACTGCCCACATTTGTTGAAGCCACAGAACGCTCCGCGTGCCTTCAGCACTGCGCCTTGTAACTGGGCGAGTTGCTGACCTTTGGTGAAGGACTCGGGGAAGGCCTTGCCATCCAGCTCTTTCAGCTTCGGCTTCCAATCAAAGGTCTCCAGATGCGAGGGGCCACCTGCCATGCACAGGTGGATCACACGCCGTGCTTTGATCGGCAGATGTGGCTTTCCCAAGGCACCTGTCCAGCGCTCGGCGGCGTTGGTTTCCGTCATCAGCGAGGCAAGGGCTGCGCTGCCAAGGCCATACGCGGATTGTTGCAGGAAGGAGCGGCGAGCGATGCCGTGTTGGAACTGAGCAAAATCGAAGGGCTTCATGGCATCAGTAGCGGGTGATGGTTTCGTGCAAGTTCAGGACGACTCGCGCGACCGAGGTCCAGGCAGCGAGTTCTTGAGCGTTCGAGTTGGAGGCGAGTGTCAGGCCCACTTTCAGGACCTTGCTGGCATCGGATTCACCTGATTTAAAGGCTGCTCGCTGAGTGTTGAGGAAGGTGAGCAGGGATTGTAGCTCCTTTTCTTTTGGGGCGCGGGCGAGGGTGATCTGGTAAGCCGCACGGATGCGCGCTGCATCGTCACGGGGCACCTCCTTTGTTAAGCGCTCGGCAAACACGCGCGCGGCTTCGACAAAACTCGGGTCGTTCAGCAAGGTGAGCGCCTGTTGGGGGGTGTTTGACCCTGGTCGGGTGCAGGTGCTTTCATCGCGATTGGGCGCATCGAAGTTCGCTAGCATCGGGTGCAGGAACGTGCGCTGCCAGTGCATGTAAAGCCCGCGCCGCCACTGGCGATCATCTGTGTTGGTGACGTAGTCGCGGTTGGGGAACTGCAATGCCTCGTAGTAGCCCGGCGGTTGATAAGGCTTGGCGCTGGGACCGCCAATGTCGAGGGTGAGCAAGCCGGCCACCCTCAGTGCATTATCGCGAATGAACTCCGCATCAAGACGCCGCGGGTTCTGCGAGGCCAGGAGGCGATTGTTCGGATCAAGATCCCTCAACTCGTGCCGCAGACTGCTGCTTTGCTGATAGGTCGCGCTTGTGACCATCAGCTTGATCATGTGCCGGAGGTCCCAGCCCGAATCCCGGAACTCGCACGCCAACCAGTCGAGTAGTTCAGGATGCGATGGAGGTTCGCCCTGCGCGCCGAGGTCATCGAGCACGGCGGACAGTCCATTGCCATAGAATTGCTTCCATAAACGGTTCATCACGGCACGTGCGGTGACTGGGTTTTCCTTGGAGGTCAGCCATTTCGCCAAGTCCAGGCGCGTGAGGCGATCCTCCGTGCGGTGTTTCGCCGGGAGAAAGTGTGGGGTGGCTGGCGGCACGATCTCGCCCGTCTCGTCCTGCCAGTTGCCACGTGCCAGCACGCGCACGGTTTGTGGTTGGGGCACGGCTTGCGTAATGAGTGTCCAGGCTTTGCCATCGCGGCACTCCAGCAGGTCGCGGCTAAGTTGCTTGTAGCGGTCCCAGGCCTGCGGGCTCCAGCCAGTGCTGGCGAGCCAGGTTTCCGCAGCTTGCTCGCCTTGCAGGGACTTGGCGAGGCTGGCGAACCAATGCGTGGCTTCCTTTACAGAAGGCGGTGCCAACGGCGAAACGGACACGCGAAGGCAGCCAATCAAGTTGCCGTCGATCTTGATGTGCAACACATCCTTGCTCTGGGTCTGATGCGGAACATCGAGCCACCAGATCGAATCATGAGCCTGGTTCCATTTGCTCCCCGAAGTCTTCCACTGCCCTTGGATGCCGATCACTTCTTCGCCGTCCGCATAGCGTGGCTCTTTCAGATTAGCATCCGCGTGACGAAAGGCGAGCGCGGTTGGCTTCGTGTTCGACCGGAGGAGCGCGGCGGTCAACTTCATACTCGTGCTGTCAGCGCCGCCTGTGCGGAGGATGCTGCCTTTATGAGTCGGTTCAGGAAGCAGTTCGATGCGAACGCTGGCAAGTGAGCCTGCGTTGAGGGGAAGAGTAATTGTCGTGTTGTCTGCGGCACCTTTGCTAAAGATCACCCGCCCGTCTGGCTGGATGACAGACGCTTTTGGATCGACCTTCTCAGTCTTTTTGCCCTTACTGGGCGTTGCTGGCGCGAGGGTGACGCTTTCAGGGATCAACTCCTGCCAGCCGTTTGGGTGGGCCTTCAAGTAGTCTTGCATCTGTTTCTGCCACGTCTTCAGCTTGGCTGTCGCCTGTGGGTCGGCTTGCATTGCTCGGCGGGCTACTTGACTGCGTTCTGCGCTCAAGCGGGCCATGCGCTCCTTCAGATAATCGCTTGTCACTTGCAACTCGGGCGGGAAGGGGTGCTCATTGCTCCAGCCCTTCAGTTCGGGATTGGGCGTGTAGCCGTAGTCTGCATAGACGCCCCATTGCTTCACGTCGGCGAAAAAGGCCTGCATGGAATAGAAGTCCTTGGCGCTGATGGGGTCATACTTGTGGTCGTGACATTCGGCACAGCCAAAGGTCGCGCCAAGCCAGGTGCCAGCGACCGTGCGGACGCGCTCGGCACCATACTTGGCTAGGTATTCCTTGGCCTGGGCTCCGCCTTCGCGTGTGACCATGTTCAAGCGATTAAAGCCCGTGGCGACGAGTTGTTCGATGGTGGGATTGGGCAATAGATCGCCTGCCAGTTGCTCGGTGGTGAACTGGTCGAAGCGCTTGTTCTCGGTGAACGACTTGATCACGTAATCGCGATACGGGAAGATGCGCTGGTTCTGATCGCCGTGGAAACCGACGGTGTCAGTGAAGCGAGCCACATCCAACCACCACACCGCCATGCGCTCGCCGTGCTGCGGGGATTTGAGCAGGTGGTCGGTGAGCTTCTGGATGCTAGTTTCGGGATGCTGAGCGAAGTCAGTCTTGAAGCTCTCCACCTCGGTGGGTGTCGGAGGCAGGCCCGTGAGGTCCAATGACAGACGCCGAATCAAAGTGGCAGCATCGGCTTGGGCGGAGGGCCGGATGTTTCGTTCGGCGAGTTCGGCGTGGATGAAGGCATCAATGGGGTTCGCATCCTTGCTGGGCACCGCAGGCTTCACCAGCGGCGTGTAGGCCCAGTGGGCTTCATATTCAGCTCCTTGCTCAATCCAGCGCTTGAGCATTTCTTTCTGCTCGGGCTTCAAGACCTTGTGCGACTCCGGTGGCGGCATCAAGTCGTCTTGATCTTCCGTCAGAATTCGGGCCGTCAATTCGCTTTTGGAGGGATCGCCAGGAACAATCGCCCCAGCTTCAATGGCTGCCTCGCGCACGTCCAAGCGCAGATCGGCTTCCCTGTGCTTCTTGTCCGGGCCGTGGCAGTAGGTGCAGTTCTCCGACAGGATCGGCTGGATGTCGCGGTTGAATTTGACCTTCCCCGGTGTGGCGGCAAAGACCATCGGAGCAAAGCAGAGCACGAGGTGCAGGCTGGAACGCAGATTCATTTTGAGGGGAACGATACGGGCACAAATGAAAGACCTTGCCACGCCGCCGCGATTCGTGACAAGGAATGAACCTCATGAGCCGCACTCTTTGCACCCTAACTTTTGTCTTATTTGCTCTGCCTGGGATGGCCGATCTTGTCACCGACCTGGAAAAGCTGCGCGCGGTTAGTCGCGAGGGCGCTGGCAATGAGGCGGCCGCCAATGGATGGAAAGCAGTCGCTCAGAGCAAGGCGGAGGATTTACCTGTGCTGCTGGCGGCCATGGATGGTGCCAATCCGCTAGCTGAGAACTGGCTGCGTGCTGCCATCAGCGTGGTGGAGGATCGGAATGCCAAGTCGCTGCCCTTGTCCGCGCTGAAGAAATTCGTGCTCAGCACCAAGCACAGCGCAGGTGCCCGTGCTTTGGCCTTCGACATTTTGAGCCGTCATGCCAAGGACGCAGCCGAGGCAATCACTCCCATGTTGATCGAAGATCCCGGTGCGGAATTGCGTAGGCATCCCGTGGCGCGTTTGATTGAGGCCGGTGATGCAGCGCTGGCCAAGAGCGACAAAGCGGCGGCGGTCGCGGCCTACCAGCAAGGTCTCAAGGGCGCGCGTGATGAGGATCAAATCAAAGCGTTGGCCAAGAAGCTGCGCGATCAGGGCCAGACCGTGGACTTGCCCACCCACTTTGGCTTCCTCATGAACTGGAAGGTCATCGCGCCTTTCACCAATGAAGAGCGCAAGGGCTTCGACGAAGTGTTCCCACCGGAGAAGCAGATCGACTACAGCGCCAAGTATGCGGGCAAAGGAAAAGAGGCGAAGTGGGTCGATTTCACCAGCACCGACGAGTATGGGAAGATCGACTTCAACAAGCCCTTCGGCATGGAGAAACAAGTCGTCGGCTATGCTGCGGCAGAGTTCACCAGCCCCGAAGCGCGCAGCGCCGAGATTCGTATCGGCTGCAAGAATGGCTGGAAGGTCTGGCTCAATGGCGAGCTGCTCTTCGGCCGCGATGAATACCATCGCGGGGCTAAGCTGGATCAGTATAAACTGCCTTGCCAGTTGAAGGCCGGCAAGAACGTCATCCTCGTCAAGTGCTGCCAGAACGAGCAGACCGAACAGTGGACCGTGGAGTGGGAGTTCCAGCTTCGCGTCTGCGATGCCACGGGCACGGCCATTGCCTCTGCCAAGTAACCTCTTTCGATTGACCCTATGAAGTCTCCTTTTGCCTTTCTTGCCATGGTTGGTTTGACCACCTTCGCTCACGCCGACTGGTTGCAGTTCCGCGGTCCCAATGGCGCGTCCATCGCGGCTGACAACAAGCAGCCCGCCGACGCGCTCAAGGTCGCATGGACCGCCGCACTGCCGGGCCGCGGCTTGTCCGCTCCGATTATCGTGGGTGATAAAGTGTTCATCACTGCCGCCAGCGGACCTTCACAGGAAACGCTGCACGTCTTCTGCTTCAAGGCTAGCGATGGTAGCAAGCTCTGGGAGCGCACCATGCGCGCCACGGGCCGCACGATGAGCCACACGAAGACCTGTGTCGCCGCGCCAACGCCGTGCAGTGATGGCAAGCATGTCTTTGCGCTCTACTCGTCCAATGATCTCTTCGCCTTTGATTTGGACGGCAATCTGAAGTGGCTGCGCGGCCTGACTTATGATTACGCCAATGCCAGCAACAGCCTTGGTATGTCGCAGTCACCCGTCGTCGCGGGTGGGGCGCTGGTGGTGCAGAGCGAGAATGACAGCGAGTCATTCGCAGCGGGCATCGACATTGCCACAGGACGCAACAAGTGGAAGATCGACCGACCCAAGGCGGCGAACTGGTCGAGCGCCATTGTTTATCAAGCCAAAGGACAGGAGCCAGTCGTTGGACTGCAATCGAGCAAGGGACTGCTCGGCGTGGACCCACAGACTGGCAAGCAAGTGTGGAACTACGGTGAGGGTGCTTCGACCATTCCGTCGAGTGCACTGAGCAATGGTGTCATCTACGCGCCATCGAATGGCATCACGGCCCTGGTGCCCGAGGGTAGCTCGGTCTCGCAGCTCTGGCGCAATGACAAGCTGGCCCCCGGCACATCAAGCCCCATCGCGTTGGGCGATCATGTGTATGTGGTGAATAAGGCTGGTGTGGTCATCCAAGCCTCGATCAAGGATGGAGCGGAGAATTGGAAGCTTCGCCTGGAAGGTCCACCGTTCAGCGGCTCACCTGTGGGCGCGGGCAAGATGCTCTACATCGTCAGTGAGCGCGGCACCTTCCAATCCATTGACACGACAGCCAAGGAGGGCAGCGTGACACAAACTATCGCCTTGGGGGAAACGGTGCTGACGACGCCAGCCATCGACGATGGTGCGCTGTATGTGCGCAGCGATGGCAAACTGTGGAAGATTCAGTAAGCGTGCTGCATGCGGCCAAATTAGCTTCGACTTCAGTCGAAGCTCATTGGATCAGCCGCGCAGGCGCTTGACGAAATCATCGAGCGTCTTCGGGGTCACCGCTTCAGGCTCGCGCTCAGTCGTCGCAGGCCATTGATAGGTCTTCTCGTTGAGGCTGCGTTGAATCATCAAAAAGCTGGTCTCCAGCGGCATGGGTTGCCACACTGTCGCGTCAATCACACTGCGGCGAAGCAGATCCAGTCCGCCTTCACGACCGCCCATGGCGTCGATACCGACAATGAGCACTTGGTCGCGTTTTTGGGCCGTGTTCAGCGCCTCGCTGGCACCTTGGGCCATGGCGTCATTGTGGGCAAAGATCACGTCGAGCTGCCCCTGCAAGCGCAGGGCATCCTCGCAGCGTTCACGGCCGCTTTGGAGCGACCAATCGCCAGGTGCATCGTGCACTAGGATGATCCCAGGCTCGGTGCGCAGGACATTCAGGAATGCTTCACTGCGAGCGAGTGTCGCCGCGCCCCGCGCACCCGTGATCTGCACCACCCGCCCCGTGACCTGTGCCTCCCCTTCCTGAGTAGCCTTGCGTTTCAGCGCCTCGATCACGACCTCACCAGCCTTTTGACCGAGCTTCTTTTGATCAATGAAGACGAGCGCATGGCACGCGCTAGGCGCCAGACGTTGGTCCAGTCCGATGATCTTTGTGCCCTGGTCTTTCATCGACTCCAGCATCGCGGCGGAGAGCTTCTCTTCGACGGGTTGGAAGATCAGCCAAGCGGGGTGCTGGCGCTGGGCTTGGGCGAGGTGATCAAGCTGCACGCCCACGTCATTCTTGGCGTCCAACACTTCGACGCGGCAGCCTTCGAGCGTGCGCACGGCTAGGCGCAGCAGGTCGGCCTGCACTTGCTGGAAAGGCTCCGCCAAGTTCGAGGCGCAGTAGAGCAGGACCTTCTTGCTCGCTTCCGCAGCAGCCAGTTCATCCTCTTGCGCCTTCTTCTTGGCTTCCGCTTGGGACAGAGCTTGGTCGTCTCCGTGCTGTAGCCCCTGCTTGGCCGTTTCAATGGCCGCTTCGTAGCGGCTCACGCGCGCCTCTTCAGAATCACCGCAGCCCGTGAGCGTGGCAATTCCAGCGCCGGGTAGCAGTTTGAGCAGATCGCGACGATGAGGCAAGGTCATAGCGGGCGGCGACTAAGGCGCGACGGCGGTGATTTGCAAGCGGGCTAACCCTTCGCACGCTCCAGGTTGGCACCCAGGCCGACCAGCTTGTCATCCAGATGCTCGTAGCCGCGGTCGATGTGATAGAGGCGATTGATGTCGGTGCGGCCCTCGGCCTTGATAGCAGCAAGCACGAGTGCGGCGGAAGCGCGCAGATCACTGGCCATAACGGGTGCGCCTTTCATCTTCTCGCCTCCACGGATGCGGGCAGTAGCACCTTGCAGGTCGATGTTCGCTCCCATGCGCTTCATTTCGGCCACGTGCATGAAGCGCTGGGGGAAGATGGTCTCGGTGATGGTGCTGGTATCAGAGATGGCGCAAGCCATGGCGCAGAACTGCGCCTGCATGTCCGTGGGGAAGCCGGGATAGGGCATCGTGGTCAGGTCGAAGCCCTTGGCATTGGGGTTCGGATGAATGGTGATGCTGTCCTTGCCGATCTCCATGGGGAAGCCGCAAAGTTTCAGGGCATCCAGCACGGATTTCATGTGCTCGGGGGCGACACGCTTCAAGGTGACGCCTTCGCCCATCATCGCACCAGCACAGAGGAAGGTGCCGGCCTCGATGCGGTCTGGGATGACGGTGTGCTCCGCACCATGAAGTTCTTTCACGCCTTCGATGATGATGCGGTTGCTGCCTGCACCTTCGATCTTCGCGCCCATCTTGTTCAGGAAGTTAGCGAGGTCTTCGACTTCGGGCTCAGCGGCAGCGCCCTCGATGATAGTGGTGCCTTTGGCCAGCACCGCTGCCATCATCACGTTGTCCGTGCCGAGCACGGTGGAGCCATGCTTGCCCATGAGGTTCAGCGTGCTGCCTTTGAAGTTCTTCTTCGCATCCACCTGAATGTCACCGCCATCGACGGTGACGATGGCTCCCAGGCCTTCCAAACCCTTCAAATGCAAATCCACCGGGCGGTCGCCAATCACACAGCCGCCCGGCAGCGATACCTTGGCTTTCTTCAAGCGACCTGTGAGCGGGCCGAGCACACAAATGGAGGCGCGCATCTTGCGAACGAGGTCATAAGGTGCCTCTGACTTAATCTTCTTGGCCTCGACCACGACGACACCGCTGGCGCGTTCGACCTCGGCACCGAGTTCCGCCAAGATCTGCGTCATGTAGTTCGTGTCGCTCAGGTCTGGCACCCGGCGGATGGTGCAGATGTCCTTGGTCAGCAGCGTGGCCGCGAGGATGGGCAGAGACGAATTCTTCGAGCCCGAGATGGTGACGCGGCCTTTCAATGGCGTGCCGCCGTGAACGATCAGTTTTTCCATGGTGAGTGCATCAGCGAAAACACGAAGCAAGCCAGGACCGCAAGAGGATTGTTAGACCACCCCATTCAAAATGGCCTCGATCATGCGCAGGGCCTCGACGTTTGGCTTCACGTCGTGCACGCGCAGAATGCGCGCCCCATGCTCGCGTAGCCAGCTGGTGAGGCCAATGGTGGGCCAGTCGCGTTGGGCCATGTCCAGGTCGCCGAGCAGCTTGCCAATCATCGTCTTGCGGGAGATACCGAGCAGCAGCGGACGGCTCAGCGCTTGGAACTCCGGCAAGGCACGCAGCAGGGCTAGGTTGTGCTCCAGGCTCTTGCCAAAGCCGATGCCGGGATCAAGGGCCACGCGGCGAGGATCAATGCCCGCGTCTTCCAAGGTCGTGAGTCTCTCCGTGAAGAAGCTCCCCACCTCTTCGACCACATCGGCATACGCGGGATTCGCCTGCATGGTGCGCGGCTCACCCTTCATGTGCATGACCACCAGGCCGCAGTCGCTGGCCTTGGCCACGTCGATCATTTGCGGGTCACGCAGCAGGCCAGAGATGTCGTTGATGATGTCGGCCCCGGCTTCTAGCGCTGCCTCGGCCACACTGCCCTTGAAGGTGTCGATGGAGATCAAGGCCGTGCTTTGCGCTCGCAGGCCACGGATCACTGGCAGTGTGCGACGTAGCTCCTCCTCCAAGCTCACGGGTTCAGCTCCGGGTCGCGTTGACTCTCCACCGATGTCCAGGATGTCCGCGCCCTCGGCCAGCAGTTGCAGCCCATGCGTGACTGCCTGCGATTCATCCAACCACCGACCGCCATCCGAGAACGAGTCCGGCGTGACATTCACGATGCCCATGATGAGGGCGCGGGTGGAGAGGTCGAGCGTGCGGTCGTGGATAAGCCACTGGCAGGAGTGGTGAGTGATCAGTGCAGAGTGCGCAGTGGAAGCCGCTGGCTCATCCAACTGAGCACTGAGCACTGAGCACTTTTTACTGTTCATCAGTTACCTCCGAAGCTCCAAGCTCTGAATTCTCTAAGCTCATCGAAACCGGAAAGTGCCGCAGCGGCTCGACCAAGTTCTGTGGCAGCGGGCGCACGCGCTCGAAGATGCCGGGGGCCAGTTCGGCGCTTGTGCTGTAGCCACGGCGGAACATTTCCAGCTTGGCGTCGATGTTGTCGATGTGGTGGAGCGCGATGGCCTCAGGCGTCTTCGGCAGCACGGGCGAGCCGAATTGATACTCGCCGTGATGCGCGGCGATGAGGTGCAGCAAGTGCAGCCGCACATGATCAGTGGAGGGCTCCAAGTGCAGCCACAAGGCGGCCTCCGGCTTGTCCATGACCTCGCGCCAGAGTTTGTTAACCAGTTCCAGCCCGAGCGGGATGTGGCCCAGCATCTCACCATGCAAATGGTAGGGCATGGAGAAGCTGTTCTCGGCATACGCATTCTCCCACAGCTTGCCGCAGTCGTGGAAGAGCACACCGCCGATCAGTAGATCCAGGTTTAGCTTTGGATACACTGAGGCAAGGGCAGCCGCGCTGCGCATCATCTGCGCCACATGCTCCACCAAGCCACCGCGCCGCGCATGATGATACTCGCGCGCGGCAGCCGTGCGGCGGAAGCGCTCGCCGAACTTCTCCAAAAACAGCTCGCCCAGTAGCTTGAGCCGAGGGTCGCGCACCGCCGCGATGCGCGTGACGATCTCTCCATAGTCAGCAGCGTGCGCGAGCCGTTGCTCCTCCGAGCCTTGGAGCAGGGTATGAACCTCGTCCGGCGTCAGGCGACGCAGCTCCGCGTTCTTCGGCTCCAAGCCATACTTGCTCGCCTCCCACAGGCCGCTCAGCTCCACCCACACCGCCCCGTGTGGCAACTGCCGCACCGCTTCAAAGGCCGGGTTGCTGTCGAACACGCGCCACAGCAGTGACTCGCTGCCATCCGTCAGCCGGAGCTCAAAGTAGGGCTTGCCTTGCTGTGTCTGCTTCTCCATTGCGCCATCGACTTGTGCCTGGATCGCGTAAGGCTGTGGCGTCGAGTTCGCGACTTGCTTGAGTTGGGCGATGGTCAGCAGGTCGGGCATAGGGAAGGGAAGTGTGGGCCTGGCGCTCTAGGGCATCAGTTCTCCACATCGCATGCTCAGTGTCCACTAGGATTTCATCCAGGTAAAAGGTTTCGCGCCTCATCTCGGCGTTAGCATTTCAGGAGGCCAAGAGGCATCGTCACCCTCTGTTTTTTTGATTTTGGGCATTGCGCATTTGAGTCGAATCCGGCTACCTCATGCGTTTTATGAAGCGCCCAATCCCTGGAGGACTCCTCATCGCTGTCGAAGGCATCGACGGTGCTGGCAAAACAACCATCGCCACTCTTTTGGCGCAATGGTGCGGCGAGCACGGCCTTGGTTGCGTAATCTCCAAGGAACCCACCAGTCTGAAATGGGGCGAGGAACTGCGCAGTTCGGCCAAGGCGGGGCGGTTGACCTTGGAGCGGGAATTAGAGTTGTTCGAAAAAGACCGCCGGGATCATGTCGCCCGGACCATTCAGCCAGCCTTGCGGGAGGGCAACATTGTCATCCTAGATCGCTACTACTGGTCATCCGCTGCCTATCAGGGTGCGCGTGGTGCTGACTTCCGCGACGTCGTTAAAAACAACGAGTCTTTCGCGCCGAAGCCGGATCTATTCCTGTTGCTCGATATCGACGTGGATGCCGGGCTTTCGCGTATTCGTGCCCGGGGAGACCAGCCGAACCTGTTCGAGGCGACGGCCTCACTTTTGAAGGCAAAGGACATCTTCCTGGAACTCGCAGGGTACGAACCAAATGCGCGGGTGATTGATTCCTCCGGGTCAATGAAGACGAATTTTTTGTCTGCGCTGGGAGCCTTGAAGTCAGTTGCACTGCAGAAAATAGCCGACGCTCAGTTGCAGAACTCCTCCCTGGCCGAGGAGGTGCGAGAACGGTTCGGTACCGACTGCTAATGGCTGCTTAGGCACCTTCTAGGCGTGGACAAAGACGCTTTGCCAGTCTCTGTCTTCGCGAGTGCTATCGAACTCTTGCTGGGTTCTCAGGCCTATGGAAGGCCTTTCGCTGGTTGGCTTGTCCTTGGTCCAGAAATCGACAGCACCTCACTTTGAGCTAGCTCCCCGTCAGGCGTTCCCACAGGCCTGTCACGTGCTCCCAACGGCGGATGCCGGCATCAATCAGAAAGAGAATCAGCAAGGCAACCACTAAGGGTGGCCACAGCTCGGTGAATTGCAGCGCTTGCGTGAGCTTCACGCTGGGCAGTTGTGGCGTGGCTAGCAGCTGGCCGCCGGTGGTCTTCACCGCCTCGGTGATCAGACGTTCGTTCACGGTGCCAAGGCTTGCCTCGCTGGAAAACTGATGCACGAGGCCTGCGGACACCATGTCTGAACCTGCCTGGGCACGCACCAGGTAGACACCCGTTTGATCGGGGCGAAAATGACCCGCATACAAGCCTGGGCCGCTTTGCGACAGCGTCAGTAATGCGACGGGTTTCAAAGCGGAACCCAATGAGTCAGCGGCGACAAATAGCACTTCGGCAGTCACGCTTGCATTGTTCACGCGGCTTCCGGCATCCTCCAGGAGATCGACTTCGACCAAGGCGTCTTCTCCCTGCATGGTCGTGCGTAGGTCCATGCGTTGTCCCTGTGGCGGGCGTGTGGTCTCGCGTAGCACTTGGCTCCAGAAGCGGCTGTAGCTGGGCCAACGACTGATCCAGAGCGAGGCCCAGCGGCTCTTCGCATCACTAGAAAACGTCGTTACTTTGCCCAGCCCGTAGCGCCAGTGCGCGAGCAGGGGATCGCCATTGTCGGTGGTCAAAGGCACCTGCGCCGTGGCCTTGCGAATGGTGCGCACATAGCCGAGAAGCGAAGGGGCCGCTCTCAGATTATCAAACCCAGCGAGCATGGGATGCTTCTCCACCATGATCGCCTCGAACGGCTCCTCACGAATCATGCGCCCCGTGTGCATGAGCGTGTCCTGTGTGAAGATGCGGGTGATGCTGGCCACGTCATTGGTGGTGTAAGCCTGACCACCACCGGCCGAGGCAATCGCTTGCAGCAGGCCTACGTGCGAGCCTTCACCAATGGCCACGGAGGAGATCGTGATGCCCTCGGCACGACACTGCGAAGCGATAGACTCATAGCCGCTGCCACTGGTCTGGCCGTCGGTCAGCACGATCATGTGCTTGATCTTCGCCTTCACGCGCTGGAGTTGCTCACGCGCTAGCTTGAAGGCGGGTTCTAGGTTCGTGCCACCACCGCTGGCTAATGAGGCGATCTGCCCGGCGATCGCTGCCACCGAGGTCACGCGCGTCATCGGCGTCACCACATGCGCTTCGGAGTCAAAGGCATACACGCCGAGGCTGTCGTTGCGCCCGAGCACTTCGGCAGCAGCCACGGCGGCGCTTTTCGCCGTCTCCAGTTTCTCCCCGGCCATGGAGCCGCTACGGTCCATTACAATCGCCAAGGCGCTGCTTTGCTTCTCTTCTTCGTCAGGACTCTTCAAACGCACAGGCAGCAGGTCCTCAATCGGCGTGCGGTAATAGCCGCCCACACCAAAACTGTTCGGGCCGCCAAGCATGATCAATCCACCGCCGAGGCGCTCCACGTAATCGTGCATCGCGCTCATCGCATTCTCTCCAACCTGCCGTGCAGAAATGTCGCTGAGGATGATGCCGTCGTATCCAGCCAGCGCCTCCAAGGTCTGCGGCACACTACCCGGTCCACGCACCTCTAGCTGAATGCCTTCTTTCTCCATCGCCTGCAAGAGATATGCCGCCTCTGCGGGTTCGCCTTCGCAGTAGAGCAACCGCAGGCGGCCCCGCACATCGACCAGTGTCAGGGCGTCGTTGTTAGCCGGTAAAGTGTCACCAGCAAAGCCCTCGAGCACGGCACGATACTTGTAGATGTTCCGAACGTCGGGGGAGCGGGTGAAGACTTCCTCGCATGAATCACCGGTCTTTAGTGTCAGCGGTCGGCGCTCCACCTCGAGGCCGTTCTCGAACAGTTTGAGAATGCCGCTACTATCCTGCGTGCTATCCACTCGCGCGGTCAGCTTCAAGGTTGCACCCTCATGCAAGCGCGGGCGATTCGGTACC